>CAKSNI010000169.1 GCA_934476025.1 uncultured Eubacteriales bacterium
CCTTGGAGATATTCCCCTGCTGCGAATCGGTCTTCCAGCGGTATTGTCCCTGTATTTTGATATATTCAGCGGTTTGCTGCAGGCCTTTATTTTCGCCATGCTGACCATGCTGTATGTATCGGGTGGCTTTCCGGCCGAACTGTACGCAAAACGAAAAGCAAAAAAGAAACAAAAAACAAATGGTTAAAAAAACAACGGAGGTATTATTATGTTGGAACTTGCAATCGGTATTATTCTCGGTGGATGCGCCCTCGGCGCCGGCATGGCAATGATTGCCGGTATCGGCCCTGGTATTGGTGAAGGAAACGCCGTGGCCAAAGCCTGCGAAGCCATCGGCCGTCAACCGGAAAGCAAATCAGATGTCACCACAACCTTGCTGATGGGCTGCGCCATCGCCGAAACGACCGGTTTGTACGCATTGGTTATTGCCATTCTTTTGATTTTCGTTGCTCCGGGCCGTTTTGTGGATATTTTGAAAGCCGCAATCGGCGGATAATCCAATCCGAAGGAGAACGCATTATGCAGAACCTTGATGTCATTTCCATCAATTTATGGAATATCGTCATTTCTCTGTGCAATCTGGTGATTCTGTTTTTGATTCTCAAACATTTCCTGTTCCGCCCGGTAGAGCGAATGCTCAAAGCCCGGCAGGATTCCATAGACGAAACCTACCGCAAGGCACAAAAAGCCAGTGAAGACGCTGATCTTTCCAAGGCTCAGTGGCAGGAAAAAATGGCCAACGCGCAGCAGGAAGCACAGCAGATTGAAGCGCAGGCAACCGAAGAGGCCCGCCGTCAAAGCACCCGAATTGTCAAGGAAGCGCAGGAAAAGGCAGATACCCTGATTCGGGAGGCCAACACCAGGACCGTTTTGGAATACAAAAAGGCAGAGGCAGATATGAAGAAAGAAATTGCCGATGTTTCGACCGCCATCAGTGAAAAAATTCTCGAACGGGAAATCAAGCCGGAAGATCATCAACGGCTGATCGATTCCGTTAGTGCCGGAATAGGTGAAGATCATGACGCAGACCAGTAAGGAATATGCCCTGGCCTTATTTGAATTGGCCGCGGAACAGGACGGAGTTTGCGCCTACAATGACGCTTTGCGACTCATCGACCGTCAGTTTTCGGATCAACCGGAATATGCCGCGATACTTGCCTGTCCGAACATTCCGTTGGATATTCGTAAAGGGCTGCTCACTCAGGCTTTTGAGGGTAGCATTCCGCCCGATGTTCTTTCCTTTTTGCAACTGCTCTGCGAAAAGGGGCGCATCGGAATTTTCAGCGAGTGCGAAAAGGAATTTGATGAACTGTACCAGGCTTTTTCCCATGTTACTCGAATCCGGGTGGTTAGCGCCGTTGCGCTCAGTGACGCGCAAAAGCAGGCACTGCTCACCAAACTGGAACATTTCAGTCATAGCCGTGTTGTGCCAACCTATGAAATCGATCCTTCGATTCTCGGCGGTTTGATTCTCTATCTCGGGGATAAGATGATCGACGGCAGCATACTTTCAAGATTAAAAGAAGTAAAGGAAGTGATTGACAAATGAGTATGAATCCGCAGGAAATCAGCAGTATTATTAAAGAGCAAATCCGTTCCTATCGTTCCGAAGCCCAAACCGCTGAAACCGGCACGGTAATTCTGGTTGGTGACGGCATTGCCCGGGTATACGGACTGAGAAATTGTATGGCCAGCGAATTACTGGAATTCGAGGACGGTAGTTTCGGAATGGCTCAGAACCTGGAGGACGAGACGGTTTCTGTCGCTATTTTGTCAGATCAAAATGATATCCGTGAGGGAACTGTTGTAAAAAGAACCGGAAAGGTTTTGTCGGTTCCGGTCGGTGAAAATCTGCTGGGCCGGGTTGTGAATGCTCTGGGCCTTCCGATTGACGGAAAAGGTCCGGCTCCCTGTGATCAGACCCGCCCGATCGAAGCGGAGGCTCCCGGTATAATTGAAAGAAAGAGCGTTTGTGTGCCTCTTCAGACCGGCATCAAGGCCATTGACGGGATGATCCCGATCGGCCGCGGCCAACGGGAACTGATTATCGGTGACCGGCAGACCGGTAAGACCGAAATTGCCATTGATACCATTATCAACCAAAAAGGAAAAGGCGTACTGTGCATTTATGTCGCCATCGGGCAAAAAAACACATCGGTGGTACAGATTGCCAACGAATTGGAGCGCTGTGGCGCACTGGAATATACGACCATCGTTTCCGCCAGTGCTTCCGAAAGTGTTCCGCTGCAGTATATTGCTCCCTATTCCGGCTGTGCAATGGCCGAATATTTCCGTGAACAAGGGAAAGATGTCCTGATTGTCTATGATGATCTTTCCAAACACGCCGTTGCCTATCGTGCCCTTTCCCTTCTGATTCGCAGACCGCCGGGCCGCGAAGCCTATCCGGGCGATGTCTTTTACCTGCATTCCCGTTTGCTGGAACGGGCCGCCTGTGTTGCCGACGAATTCGGCGGTGGTTCCATTACAGCCCTGCCGATCATTGAAACCCAGGCCGGGGATGTTTCCGCTTATATTCCTACCAATGTTATTTCCATTACCGACGGCCAGATTTTCCTGGAAACCGAACTGTTCCATTCCGGCATTATACCGGCCATCAATCCCGGAATTTCCGTTTCCCGTGTAGGCGGTTCTGCCCAGCTCAAGGGCATGAAAAAGGTTTCCGGGGAATTAAAACTTCTCTATTCACAGTACTGTGAACTGAAGTCTTTTGCCCAGTTCGGCAGTGATCTGGATGCCGATACCAAGGCTCGTTTGGCGCTTGGCGAACGCATTGTGGAAGTCCTCAAACAGCCGAGAAATTCGCCGGTTCCGGTTGGCTGTCAGGTTTGTATTCTCTATGCCGTGATTCACGGTTATCTCAATTCCGTTCCGGTTGAAAAGGTAAAAGAATACGAACGCAAGTTAACCGAAAAAATGCAGACTAAGCACGCGGATCTTCTCAAGCGTTTTGAAGAAGGGTTCTTTGAAGAAGAGGATGTTCGCCGTCTGAACGCCATCCTGTCGGAAACGGAGTGATCCCATGGGTGCCAATACCAAAGCATTGCGGATCCGGATCCGCAGCGTTGATTCCACCAAGCACCTGACCAAAGCCATGGAACTGGTGGCTTCTTCCAAGATTCGAAAAGCCGGCGAAGCTATGCAGAAAAGCAAAGCGTATAAAAACGCTCTGCAGGAAGTCATGCACAGCCTTACCGCCTCCCGGGAATGTGAACGAAGCCCGTTTATGGCTCATCGCGGTGAGCGCACCAAAATGATCGTCATTGCCGGTGACCGCGGATTGGCCGGCGGCTATAATGCCAATGTTTTCCGTTTGTGTCGTCAACACCCGGACGCATCGGTTTTACCGATCGGCAAACGGGCCTGCGAGCGATTTCATGCCGATCCGGTTCTGTGCGAAACCTTCACGGGTCAGGATGCCCACGCCCTCGCCCGGCAGTTATGTACGGAATATTTAAAC
>CAKSNI010000170.1 GCA_934476025.1 uncultured Eubacteriales bacterium
AAGCGCAGGCCGGCAGGAAGAATGCCTCTGCGGACAAAATGCCCGGCCCGGCTCAGAAAAGGATGGGCCCTGTTTTAAGGACAAAGACCGGTTTTCAGGAAGGACGGACCAGTTCCCGCCAATCCAGATCGCCGCGTTCCAGCCCGTGAATCAACATTTCGGCAGTGGCGATGTTGGTCGCGACCGGAATATTGTGTACATCGCAGAGCCGCAGCAATACGGTTTCGTCCGGTTCGTGCGGTTTCGGGTTCAGCGGATCCCGGAACAAAAGAACCATGTCGATTTCGTCGCACCCGATGCGGGAGGCAATCTGCTGGGCACCGCCCTGCGAACCGCCCAAAAAGCGGATGATGTTCAGCCCGGTGGCTTCGGATACGGTTTTTCCGGTTGCACCGGTTGCCAAAAGAGTATGCCGCGAAAGAATTCCGCAGTAGGCGATACAGAACTGTACCATCAGTTCCTTTTTGGCATCATGGGCAATCAATGCAATGTTCATATGGTTTTCCCCTTCTTTATATCATATCAATAAAATTTCATTTTCGTTTTATGCGGCCGGTTAGATCTTCTTCACCCGCGGAAGCGGCACGCTTTTCCCAAAGAGGCGGTCGGCAATCCGGGCAAAGGCCCGATAAGCCCGGCCGCTTCGCACCGGTTTTCCGGTGGCACCGGCAATCAGCAGCTTTTTATCCTCGGGAACAATTCCGAGAAGCTGGCTTCCGGCAAGATCGATCATTTCGTCAATGTTTCGGTAAATGCCGGAACGGATGTAGCCGATATCAAAGCGGTTGCAAATGAGGCGGATGTGTTCTTTCCCGATTTCCCGCAGACGGTCGGTGACCACCCCGGCATCCCGCAGGCTGACGGGATCGGGATTGCAAACCGTTAAAAATACGGCGTAATCGGGAACCGGACGGTAAAAGGTCAGATCGATTCCCGCCGGAAAATCCAGAAAAACAACATCAAAATTCCGGGCGGCATCCCGTAAAAATTCCCCGAACAATTCCGGGTCAACCCGGCCTTTTCTTGCCGGAGCCGGGAGCAGATAAAACCGGGAGAACCCATCGACCGGATAAACGGCATCCATCGCGTCCCGCCCGTCAAAGACATCGGAAAGGTCAAAAACCACCTTCCCTGCCAAAGACAGCATCCAGTCCAGGCACCGCAGGCCTTCATCCATATCAATGAGCAGTACGGAATTTCCGCACCGTTCGGTCGCGGCGG
The DNA here is from genome assembly GCA_934476025.1 of uncultured Eubacteriales bacterium. GTDB lineage: Bacteria > Bacillota > Clostridia > Oscillospirales > Acutalibacteraceae > SIG607. The sequence continues at coordinate 1,222 of CAKSNI010000170.1, forward strand.
CAAGCCCGGCAGCCACCGTGGATTTTCCGACACCGCCTTTTCCGGAGGTGACGGCAAAGATCCGGCCCATAATGCTTCCTCCATTGTTTTTCCGGGAAAAGACAGCCCTGCCGCCATTTCCGTAGCTTTTCACAAAATAGAGTATACCACAAAATCAATTATTTGTCAATTGAGAACATGAAGGGACCCCACCGGTTTTTTCAGGAGCCGGAGGGAATACGAATGGGACGGAAAAAAGCCGTTTTCCCCTGTCGAAAACAGGGAAAAACGGCCGGAAACGGGCGAAATTCCAAAAGGGCGGTTTTGGCGGATCTTTTGCCCGGGGGCTGCCTTTCGGACGGCTTTTTCGGCAGAAAGAAGCCCGGCAAAAAAGGCGGAAGAAATTTTGAGGGGAAGCCTATGCCCGGTCAGAAAAGCGGGCGGCCGGGCAGCGGAAAACGGCCGATTCACCGTATTTTTCCCGAATGGAAAACAGGGTGTCCTCCAGCCGGCGGCTGCGTTCCTCCCGGTCTTTTGAAAACAGGGTTTGCTGCCGGGCGCAGGAGGCATCCCGCAGCCGGGTGGCCCGAATGCCGACACTGCGGAACACCGTTTCGGAAAATCCTTTTTGACGCAGCAGTTCCATGCCTTTTTTGGCCAGCGTTTCGGCCACATCGGTGGGGGTGTCCAGGGTGGCGGAACATTCCCGAACGGCCAGATCGGGGGTGCGCAGGGTAATCTGTACCCCGGCGGCCACCAGCCGGTATTTGCGGAGATCCCGGACAATCTCTTCGCTGTAACGCAAAAACGCCCCGTAAATTTCGCCCGGCGAGGTCAAATCTCGGGCGGTTGTCTGACTGCGCCCGATGCTTTTCGGAGGGGTCTGCTCATCGGCGAACCGAACGGGGGAATGATCCTCCCCCTGCACAAACCGGTAAAGATCCCGGCCGCTTTTTCCCAGCATGGCTGCCAGGAATTCTTCGCTCAGGCCGCTCAGTTCTCCCAGGGTGAAAATGCCGCGGGAATGCAGTTGTTCGGCGGTTTTCTTCCCCACAAAAAGCAAATCTTCACAGGGCAGATCCCGCAGCTGCTGCCGGAAATGCTGCCGGTCAATCACGGTCAGCCCGTCCGGTTTTTTGAGATCCGACCCCAGTTTGGCGAAAATCTTATTGAAACTGACCCCCACCGAAACCGTCAGCCCCAGTTCCTGTTTCATATCCCGGCGGATCAGATTTCCGATATTCTCGCCGCTTCCGAACAACCGTCGGCTGCCGGTGACATCCAGCCAGCATTCGTCAATTCCGAAGGGCTCCACCTGATCGGTATAGCGCCCGTAAATTTCCCGGGCGGCCCGGGAATATTCTTCATATCGATCGTATATCGGCGGCAGCAGAATCAGTTCCGGGCATTTTTGCCGGGCCTGCCAGATCGGTTCGGCGGTGCAGACCCCGAACCGTTTGGCCAGTTCGTTTTTGGCCAAAATGATGCCGTGCCGGTTTTCTTTGTCCCCGGCCACCGCAACCGGAAGGCCGTAGAGAGTCTGATTGTACAGCAGACTGACCGAGGCGAAAAAGTTGTTGAGATCACAGTGCAAAATCGTGCGGTCCATAACGGGCATCCTCTTCTCTTTCGGAATTTTTCGTTACGACGGAATGCGAAACGCCCCGAGCTGTTCGGGAGAAGGCGAAAAATGTTCCAGCGCCTTTTTGTGAATGCGTTCAATCTGCCGCTGGCTGTAGTGCATGGATTCGGCACAGTCAGAAAAGGATTTTCCGCAGAGATATTTTTGCGCCAGAACCTCCTTTTCGCTTTCGTCCTCCATGTTTTCCACCGCTGCTTCAATGCCGTCCCGCAGACGGATGACTTCGTGAATGGCGGTTTCATAATGGCCGTTCCGGTCGGTATTCATTTGCTGCATCCGGCAGAGCCGCTCCAGTTTGGCCTGAACAAAGGCGTAATTTTTTAAGTACTGTTTTTTGGCAAGCATAGGAATCATCAGATTAAGTCGGCTCCTTTCAATGCGTAGTATTGCCCGTAACTCAGATGACAACCGGTTTGCCGGTTGTACTCATCCACCTCTCCGACCGCCCGGACCAGCGGATCGGTTTTGGCGGCCAGATCCCGGCTCTTTTGCTGCTTCCAAAGCCGCAGCCCCAGCCGGCGGCAGGAAACGCTGCAATAAAGATCTCCCGGATTTTTCAGACGGGAACCGCAGCATTGGCAAAAAATGCCTTTTTCTTCAAAAAAATCGGTGCCCTGACAAAACGGACATTCCTG
>CAKSNI010000171.1 GCA_934476025.1 uncultured Eubacteriales bacterium
GCTAAAGCCATAAACCAAAGACGAGGCCGATAAAAACTGTCGTTTTTATCGGCCTCGTCTTTTTATTTTTTTGAAGAAGTGCAGGCGCGAAGCACCAACATACTTACAATAATAACGGCGGTAACCAGAAAAATACCGGCCATTCCTTTTGCCATAATCGGCAGGGTTTCTAAAAAACCATTCACATCAATCGTCATTTTTCTTTCACCTGTCCTATCCAATCAAATTCAGAATCAGCCCACCGGCGATGACCGATGCGATTTGGCCGGATACATTGACCCCGATCGAATGCATCAGCAAGAAGTTCTGCTTATCTTCTTTCAGTCCCATTTTGTGCACCACACGGGCAGACATTGGAAAAGCAGAAATTCCGGCAGCCCCGATCATCGGATTGATCTTTTTCCCCTTCGGCATGAACAGATTCAGAACCTTTGCAAAAATCACTCCACCGGCCGTATCAAAAATAAAGGCAATGAGCCCCAGTCCGATAATCAAAAACGTTTCCCCGGTTAAAAAGTATTTTGCCTGCATTTTTGTGGAAATCGTAATTCCCAAAAGTAATGTAACCAGATTGGAAAGAACTTTTTGCGCTGTTTGGGAAAGAGAGTCCAGTACACCACACTCCCGAATCAGATTTCCAAACATCAAAAAGCCGATCAGCGCAACGCTGCGGGGAGAAACAATTCCGGTGATCGCAGTAATGACAATCGGAAAGAGAATTTTGGTGGTTTTGGAAATGGAACGCTGTTTATACGGCATCCGGATCATTCGTTCTTTCTTGGTAGTGAGCATCCGGATTACCGGCGGCTGAATCAACGGAACCAGCGCCATATAGGAATAAGCAGCAACCATAATAGCACCTATATACCGAGAGTGCAAGAAGTTGGCGACAAAGATCGAAGTCGGCCCGTCAGCGGCCCCGATTATTCCTATAGAAGCCGCATCCGCCACATCAAATCCAAACAGGCGAGCCAGCGAAAAGGTAAAGAGAATCCCGAACTGAGCAGCGGCACCAAAAATCATCAGAATCGGATTGGTCAAAAGCGGCTCAAAGTCAATCATCGCACCGATTCCGATAAAAAGCAGAAGTGGAAACAGTTCATTCGCGATTCCGGACTGAAACAAAAGGTCAATAACGCCCTCTTCTTCTCCTGTCGGGTAAAGTTGGTTCACGGCACCGGACCACGGCAGATTTACCAGGATCGCGCCAAAGCCCATCGGCAAAAGCAGCGTGGGTTCCATATCTTTTTTGATAGCCAAATAGATAAGAACCGCTCCGATACACCACATAATCACCTGCTGCCAGGTAATGTTGAGAAAATTGGAAAACAATTCGCCCACCGTATTCAACTCCTGTTTTTATTTGGAAATTATCTACAGTATACCATATTCCCCGGCATTAGGCAAGAATTTTTTCAACGGTTTCTATCAGGAAGCCAGTCTGTTCTCTTTGGCCGATTCAGAAATTTTCAGCATATTTTCCGCAAAAATTCCGTAACCGGTTGTCGGATCATCCACCAAAACGTGCGTGACTGCCCCAACCAGTTTTCCGTTTTGCAGAATCGGGGAGCCGCTCATTCCCTGCACGATACCCCCGGTTTTTTCAAGCAAATCCTCGTCAGTAACCGTAATCATCAGGTTTTGGACCGATTTTTTTACATTGCTTTCCTTCACGCGTATCTGACAGGAATACGTTTTGGGTAAACCGGAATCAACCGTCACGATCACGGTGGCAGGCCCGTTTTCAACCTCCTGCTTAAGTGCTACCGGAATCGTTTTTTGGGAATCGATTTCACACCCGATGGCCGCATATACCCCACTTTCGCAATTAATCAATAGTTTTCCGATGGTTTTATACCCGAGCTTTCCTTCCAATTCACCCGGAGCTCCAATGGCTCCTTTTTTTACCGAACGAACCGTTGCCGATACCATTTCGCCCCCGCTGAAATCCACCAATTTTTTGCTCTCATTATCATAAATTCCGTGTCCAAGTCCGCACACTACCTGACAAGACGGACTGTAAAAGGTGAGCGTTCCGAGGCCTGCCGAACTATCTTTTACCCAGATACCGGCCCGATAGCTGCCGTCATTTTCACAAAAAACCGGTCGAAGAACCGTAGAACGGCATTCACCATCCCGTCTGAATACCACCTCCAGATTTTTTCCTCCGCAGGAGGCGATGATCGAGGCCAATTCTTCATTGCTTTCAACCTTTTGACCGTCTACGCTAACAATATAATCGCCGGCGCAAATACCGGCTTCACGGGCGGGATTCACCTTTCCGACTGGTGTTTCCACACCGGTAATTTCACTAACCAGCACACCGTCCGTATACATTTTCACGCCAAACGGGATGCCGAGTACCACAACATTCCGCTCGTCTATCACCTGAACATCGGCCGTTTTGATTGGAATGATGCCAAACATTTTCAGTTGTACCCTTTGCCGGGTCCCGGCACGAAGGGAAACAGCCGGTTCATCTTTTATCTGATTTTCATATTCCGCTGTCACCGGAATCAGCGTTTTGACCGACAACGGTGTGTCAGCAGTCGTTTGGTATTCGCCTGCCAAAAAAGCCGAATAGTAGGCCACCGTACCTACCAGCCCGAAACAGCCCATACATATCAGCGTATAGAATATGCAAAATATCCGTTTTACGGTTTTCATAAAAAATCACCTGCTGATATTTTACCCGGTTCACCGGAAAATACAGCAGGCAGCTTTTGGCTTATGATCCGAAATATTTTTTCCCGGAATTACCGCGAATTTGCATTTCGCCCTTTATCAAAACTGTTTCCTGCCCCACAACCGAAACACCGGACCAAGGGATTTCCAGATCCTGTTCTCGTCCCAATATGCCGAACAACCGATTTTTTCCGTAAACAATTAAATTTTTAATTTCACCGGTTTCGGAGTCAAATTCTATATCGGAAACATACCCTATTACGGTACCGCTTTCCACACTGACAACCTGTTTATTGCGGAGCGCTGCAATATTGCAAATCATTTTTCATCACCGATTTACTATATGCGGCAGCAGTTGTGTCTATGCTATCCGTTGCTTATTGCCGTATTTTATCTATGGCGCCCTTTTCCAGGCGGGAAACCTGTGCCTGAGAAATTCCGATTTCGTTGGAAACTTCTGTCTGCGTCATTCCACGCATAAAGCGGAGAGTCAATATTTTCTTTTCTCTTTCACTCAGGCTGCGGATGGATTCCTTGAGCGCAATTTCATCCAACCAATCTTCTGCCGATCCCCCGTCACCAATCTGATCCATAATATAAACCATATCTCCGCCATCTGAGAATACCGGTTCATAAAGCGAGAGCGGATCGACAATACTTTCCAGTGCAATAACCACTTCCGATTCCGGTAATTGCAACTTTTTGGCAATTTCCGAAAGGGTGGGTTCTTTTTGGTGATCCCGTAAATATTCTTCTTTCACCTTCATGGCACGATAAGC
>CAKSNI010000172.1 GCA_934476025.1 uncultured Eubacteriales bacterium
GACAGGAGGAACGGTGTTCCGAACTGAAAAACGAATTTCCGAAGGCGCAAATGGTTTTGGCGGATGGTCGAGAATCCAATGTTTTGTTGGAGGAAGGATTGGAAAATGCCGACGCTTTTATTACCATTACCGGCGATGATGATGACAATGTGATTACTTCTCTGTATGCTCTGTCGATGGGGGTGAAAAAGGTCGTCACGCAGATCAAAGAAACCCACATCATTCGTTTGCTGGAAAACAATGGGTTGGATACCATTTTCCAGCCCTGCGCGGTTGCCACACAGTATATCGTTCAATATGTGCGGTCCATGCAAAACGCCTATGATAACAACAAGATGGAATCCCTTTATCATACCTTTGAGGGAAAAGTAGAGATTATGGAATTCCGGATTACTTCGAATTTTGAAGCCATTGGCATTCCTTTAAAGAAATTGAAGATCGATCGGGAGGCGCTGATTGCCGCCATCATCCGTGACGGCAACTGCATTATCCCGAGCGGAGATGATGCCATTCGAAGTGGGGATGGCGTGATTGTTGCCACCACGCAAAACGGGGTAATCGGTCTGGATGACCTTTTGGAGGCCTGAGCGTATGAGTTACGGTACCGTTTTGCGCGTAGTCGGCAGAATTTGTGCCATTCTTTCGGTGGTATTGATCCTGCCGTTGATTGTTTCTCTTATTTACGGGGAGAGTATTTTCGGCTTTGCCGTTGCGATGGCGGTTTCCGCATTTTTGGCGGCGATTTTGATTTTGCCGACCCATCGCAGAAAACAAAAAATGTTCTCCAAGGAAGGGTTTGCCTGCGTGGCTCTTTCCTGGGTTGTGATGTCTTTGATCGGGGCGATTCCTTTTTGGGTCGAGGGGGCAATCCCGAATTATGTGGATGCGCTCTTTGAATCGGTTTCCGGCTTTACTACCACCGGCGCCAGCATCCTGTCCAATGTGGAGGCCGTGGGAAGGGGCCTTTTGTTCTGGAGAAGCTTTACCCACTGGATCGGCGGAATGGGCATTCTGGTGCTGATGATGGCCGTTCTGCCGATGAGCGAAAACTATTCTATTTTTATTATGCGTGCCGAAACTACCGGTCCCGAAGCCGGAAAACTGGTTCCGCGGGTACGGAACTCCTCTATGATTCTTTATCTGATGTACATATCTCTGACGGTTGTTGAAGTGATTTTTCTTTTGGCCGGCGGAATGAGCTTTTATGAAGCGGTGCTGCACTCTATGGGAACAGCCGGCACCGGAGGGTTTGGAATCAAGTCGGATAGTATCGGCGGCTACAGCCCATATCTGCAAACCGTTATCGGCGTTTTCATGATGTTGTTCGGGGTGAATTTCAACCTTTATTTTTGCTTGCTGCTTCGGCGGTTCGGTTCCTTTTTCAAAAACGAGGAATTGCTTTGTTATGGTGGCATCATTACGGTTTCTACCGCCTTGATTACCCTGAATGTTCGTTCTCTTTATGCCGGGGACTGGCTGATTTCTCTTCGCCATTCGTTTTTCCAGGTTTCCTCGGTGATGACCACAACCGGGTATTCCACCACGGATTTTGATGCATGGCCGAATTTCAGCAAAACGATTTTGGCTCTGCTGATGTTCATCGGTGCCTGCGCCGGCAGCACGGCCGGGGGAATTAAGGTTTCCCGGTTGATGATTTTGGTTCGATCCGCCATCAGTGAAATCAAGCATCTGCTTCGTCCGAATTCCTATAATCCGGTGACGCTGGATAAAAAGCCGGTGGACACAAAAATCATCCACAGCACCCTGGTGTTTTTCCTGCTTTACATGATGATTCTGTTTGGTTCCTGGCTGCTGATTTCGCTGGAGAACTATGATATGGAAACTTCTTTCAGCAGTGTTCTGGCCTGCCTTTCCAATATCGGGCCGGGGCTCGGACTGGCCGGGCCGGCTGCGAATTTTGCCTTTTACTCCTCCGCTTCCAAATTATTACTTTCTTTTTGTATGTTGGTCGGCCGGTTGGAGGTATTCCCGGTACTGGCGCTTTTCTCGCCCTATACCTGGCGCAGAAGTTCCCGTTTTTGAGGATTCTGCTTTTGGAAAGCGTTCGAAATGTTCAGAAAAAAGAAAGCCGTCGGCATTTGCCGACGGCTTTCTTACGCGTTTGCTTACAGCTTTAACAGATTTTCACAGGTGGATTCCAATTCCTTTTGATGAGCGCGGCAGGCAGATTCGCTGCTCGCCACCGCACTGATATAAAATTTGATTTTCGGCTCGGTCCCGGAGGGACGGACAGTCAGCGTGCTGGTGTTGTCCAGAACAAAGCAGAGAACATTGGATTGCGGAAGGGAAATCGGTTGAGTATTTTGGGTAGCCAGGTCGGTCACCTTGCCGGCAAGATAATCCCGAACCGCCAAAACCCGGTGGCCGCAAATTTCCTTCGGGCCGTCATTGCGAAGACGATTCATTACGGCGGCAATGTGATTCATGCCGCTTTCGCCCTCAAAGGTGAAGCTTTTCTGGGAGCAGAAATAATAACCATATTCCTGATACAACCCGCCGAGAACCTGGGTCAAATCCAAGCCCTGCTGCTTATAGAAAGCAACCATTTCACAAATCAGCATGGAGGCAACGACAGCATCTTTGTCCCGGACATATCCACCGGACAGATACCCGTAGCTTTCCTCGAAGCCGAACACAAAGCGGTTTTCTTCGCCTTTCTTTTCCAGCAGACCAATCTGTTCGCCAATGAATTTAAAGCCGGTCAATACATTGATGAGCTGGCAGTGATAATGATCGCAGATTTTTTGGCACAAATCGCTGGTAACAATGGTTTTCACGGCAATCGGATTTTTCGGAAGAGTGCCATCGGCGGTTCTTCTTTTAAGCACAAAGTCCAGCAACAGGGCACCGACATCGTTGCCGCTCATGAGCTTGTATTCTCCCTCGTGCAAAACAGCAATACCAACCCGGTCGCAATCGGGGTCGGTAGCAAGCAGCAGATCGGGGCGAACCTGATCTGCCAACTTGAGGGCGCATTCGAAAGCCTGAGCAATTTCCGGGTTCGGATAGGGAGCGGTGGGGAAGTGACCGTTCGGTAATTCCTGTTCCGGTACAACCGTTACCAAGCCGACACCGATGCGTTTCAAAATGCTGCGAACCGGCTTGTTTCCGGTGCCGTGAAGGGGGGTGTATACCACTTTGAGATTGCTTAAATCACAGCCGGAGGAAACCGAGCGGCTTTGTACGCAGGTCAGGTAGGAATCGATTGTTTCCTGCGGGATATAAGTGACGAGCCCTTTTTGAACGGCCTCGTCAAAATCCATGGTACGAACTCCGTTGAAAATATCCACCTGATTCATTATGGAGAGAACGGTTTTGCTGGCTTCGAGATTGAGCTGGCATCCGTCACTGCCGTAGGCTTTGTATCCGTTGTATTTGGCCGGGTTATGGCTGGCGGTGATTACAAT
>CAKSNI010000173.1 GCA_934476025.1 uncultured Eubacteriales bacterium
ACCACTGACTATGTTTCGAAATTTGAGTCGCTCAGTAAGCAGAAATATGAGCTTGGCTTCGGCGCAAGCAGTATCACAAACGACTGGACGACCACATCCGAGCACGCCGAGGGAGTTGAGATGGCGCACGGCTTCTCCGCCTCGATGAAGAATACTTGGGGCGTAGACGCTTTCAATATGGGCTTTGTAATCGATTTGAGTTACAGTAAAGCAACAGGTACGGTCTACACCACGACAGAAAGCAGCGGCGCCAGCGGTACGGTCAACAATATCGACCGCCGTTCGCTCCTTGCCTCCTACGGAATCGGCTACGATGTTTCGAGCCAATACGGCTTTACCTGGGATTTCGGTATGCGTACCTGGACGGCAGGCGATCAGAAAATTCCCGTGTTCGGTTATGTGCTGACAAATCTTCGTGCCGCACCGCCCATACCGACACTGACCGGTGTGTCGGTGACGGATGGCCAAAGTGCAAAAATTACCTGGGAGGCACCGACGGCAGATCTTAGACGCCCCTATGCCGGGTATCATATCTGGATGCGCATGGATGACGGAGAGTTTGAGCGTGTGACCGAAGCTCCGCTTTCTGCGGAAGAGCTTTCTTATACATACACCTCACTGCAGGCGGATACGACTTATACCTTTGCGGTCACTTCCGTGGGCGGCAACGGAATGGTATCGGCCCTGTCCAACACCAAAACCTTCTCAACCTTTTCGGGGGCCGACGGCAGAGAAATTGAATTCCGAAACAACGGCAGCAGCATCCAGTGGCGCTATTCGGGTGAAAGCGACAACGCTTACCGTGATTTGGTTTCACTCGCCGCGCTGACGGGAAATGACGGTGCGAACGGAAAGCAAATCGAACTGCGGGCTTATAACGGATTTGTACAGTGGAAATACAGCGATGATTCCACTTGGAACAATTTGATTTCCCTTTCGGATCTGAAGGGTGAAAAAGGTGACCCCGGAGAGGCCGGCGCGCCGGGACGGGATGGAAAAGACGGGGTAACGCCGAAGCTGAAAATCGGGGAGGACCTCTTCTGGTATGTTTCGTATGACGGCGGAGAAAGCTGGATTTCTCTTGGCTTAAAGGCTGCCGGAGAAAAGGGCGAACCCGGTTCGGCAGGAAAAGACGGAAAAGACGGTGCCGGCAGCACTGACAGAAAGAACGGCAAGGACGGGGTCGGAATTGCCAAAGCACAGATCAACGTGAACGGCGAACTTGTTCTCACCTACACCGACGGCACAACGGTCAACCTCGGGAAGGTTGTCGGTGCAAACGGTCTGACCCCCTTCATCGGTGAAAACGGAAATTGGTGGATCGGCGAGAAGGATACCGGGGTGAAAGCGGCGGCGGATGCCGCTCTTCCCGCCGCTTCCGCCGAGAACTCTGCTTCGGCCGCTTCTCCGGCTTTGATTACCGTCGGCACCCTTGCCGGATTGGCACTGCTTGGCAACTTCGGCTTGATCTTGTATCTGGTGCTGAAAAAGAAAAAGGACCTTGTATCTGGCAAAAAAGAGAAAGTTTGACAGGAAGAAGCCAATACGCAGCATCGTACTGACGCTATGCATGGTATTTTGCCTTGTGGTACAGGCAGAGGGGTGAAATCACAGAGGTCAATATCAACGGCGCGTCAGGCGAACTGTGGCCTAACAAGAATGTGACCTTTGCAACTGTTGATGACGGTGCAAAGGATACCATTAAAGAGCGAAAGCCGCGTATTCAACGGTTCTTTCAAGGCCAATGGGGCTTGAGTATAATGAAGGGGCGACCGCGGTATCCACGGACGGAAAAACACTCACCGTCAGCATGGTTCTATGGAAAAAAGCCAAAGGAGTTGCCTTGCAGAAAAGGAATGTCAGCAGCGAGGCCGAGCTCACCGACGAGTTGGTGCACGGCACCGCACAAGTTCGCACCGGATAGCGATGGCTTTGAGTGGGAAATGAGAAGGATAGCACAAAGACCGTCCTCGGCGGCGTTATCACCGGTAACGCTGCGGGTATGAGGGGCACTATACAAATCGTGGGCGGCACAGTTACCATGACCGCCGGCAACCTTGTGCTGGGGATGCCCCTACTGTTCATCAGCGGCGTTTCTGCTATTGCGGGAACCCATTTTTGGAAAAAAGAAAAAAGATCCTATCCATAATCGATAAGATCCAACGCATCACTCGCACGGCGGCTATCGGAAACGATAGCCGCTTTTTTTGCGGCGAAAAGCGATGCGGCAGGAAGGTGAAAATCGGGAACCGAAATCCCGGCGATGCAGCAAGGCAAGAAGCAGCGACGGGCATCAAAAGAAAAAACGAAGCCGTGGCAAATCGGCTCAAGCCCGTTATTGCGTGTTTTGCTGTTCCGAAAAGTCGGCGACCCGAAAAAAGCGGGGCCAAACCGGCTCTTGGCTACGTCCGTCGCAGGGACAGAGAAATCTTTCTGTTGCCGATGCGGGCCGAGAATTTCCAAAATGGGGAGGAAAACCGATAAAAAGCCGAAAAAAGGTTGACAAACGGGGCTGAAATTTGGTAAAATAATTTGAATATAAATTCCCCGAAAGAAAAGGATGGATGATATGGCGAGAAGTATGACCGGTTACGGAAGGGCGGAGGAACCAATTGGTTCCTACCGGATTGCCGTAGAAATTAAATCGGTGAACCATCGGTATTTTGAAATCGCCTCCCGGGTTCCGCGGGGCTATGCCTTTTTGGAAGAAAAGGTGAACTCCTACGCCAAATCCCGGATTGCCCGGGGAAAGGTGGAACTTTCACTGGCCATTTCCCGGGTTGGGGAAGCCGATACCGAAATTTCGGTCAATGAGGCTTATGCCGAAGAATACATTCAGGCTTTGCGCCAATTGGCCAAACGGTATCATCTGAAAAACGATATTTCGGTGATGCAGGTGGCTGCCAATCCGCTGGTCTTTACCACCACGCTGAAGCAGCCCGATGAAGCGGAAATTTGGGCGGCGGTTCGTCAGGTGGAAGAAAAGGCTATTGATCGGTTTTGCGAAATGCGGACCATCGAAGGAGAAAAATTGGCGGAAGATATTCGGGGCCGCTGTCGGTCGATTCTTTCAAAAACAGACTTTATCGAATCTCAGTCGGCCGAAACGGAAAGAGCTTACCGTCAGCGTTTAGAACAGAAACTGCGGGATTTACTCAAGGATTCGTCGGTTGATGAACAGCGGATTGTTACCGAAACAGCGATCTTTGCCGATAAAATTGCCGTTGCCGAAGAAACGGTTCGCCTGAAAAGCCATATTGCCCAAGTGGAATCGCTGCTGGGTACCGACGAACCGATCGGCCGGAAATTGGATTTTGTGGTTCAGGAAATGAATCGGGAAGCCAATACGACCGGTTCTAAGGCACAGGATCTGAAAATCACCGAAGCGGTGGTGAACATTAAGGCGGAGAT
>CAKSNI010000174.1 GCA_934476025.1 uncultured Eubacteriales bacterium
GCTTCGGATATATCGTAATATCCCCTGCGTGCAAGTCTTTCCTTTGTTATGGCGTGGGTCAATATCCCACTCCCCGCAATAGCCCGGTATCCTTTTCGGGTGTTTTTGTTTCGGTAAGCCTGCCATTCGGGCATTCCTGACTTCTTTCGGTTTGCCACCCTTGTCTTCGGCTAACAGTTCCTACTGAAAGGCCTGTAGCGGGCTTTCACCGCCAAGTTATGACGCGTGCCGAGCACACAAGCATCAAAAAACATCCCGGTGGCCGAATGCCGACGGGATGTTTTTTGATGGAGCGGCCGGGCTGCCGCCTTGGGCAGGCCAGCCGTTGCAATTAAGACTGCGAAAACAATTTTTCTTTTAAGAAAGCAGTATAGCGGTTGGCCATTTCCTGCTGGCACGCAGCAGTCGGATGATATCCGCCGCCGGCCTGATAGCCATCCAGCTGCCCAAAGCGGAACAGGTAATATCCCTGTTCTTCTCCGCCCAATTCCTCCAGCGCCAACTGAGCCGAATTTTCGAACGAAGTCGTTGTTGCCCAAACAATTTTCGCGTTCGGGTTATCCTTCTTGACAGTAGAAATCAGTTCTTTCATCCAGCCCGCCAATTCTTCGGTGGTATAGCTGGCCTTCCCCTGGGTTCTGGCCCAGTTGTCATTGGTTCCGAGGAAAATGCTTACCACATCCGCCTGTCGTTCACAGGTATACGGAGCATCGTTTCTCATATAGTTTTCATATTCGTAAATGCTGGTCAAGTTGTTTCCTTTGGAGGTTCCGCCGCCGGCACTGAAGTGAACCCCGATACCGCTTTGCGAAAGAATGCGATGATCCACTCCCAAATTTTTAGCCGTCAGGAAGGCGTACGCGGAAGTACCGTCGGTAATCAGGGTACTGCGGTCATCCATCAGCCCGTTCCGGGTAAGGTTGCCGAGTCAAATGATTGGCTTTCAGCATTAAATAATAATCAAGGCAGGGTTGTCGTAATAATAAGAGCCCTGCCTTGTAGTTTCATTTGAGAATATAATCGGTGATACAATCGTACCAGTGAACATAGGTCGTACCGTTTACGGTAAGTCTGTCGTTCTCCGGCAGTTGCTCACTCCACGGCTTCTTATAGCGGTCGATTGCCCAATCATCACGGTTGAATCTGCGCCAAAGAATCGTCTTTCCGTTCTTATCCAGGAACTGCTCGGATACTACACCGCAATCATAGGTTTCAATGTCCATAACACAGACAGTATCATAGCTCTTCCCGCCAATCGTAACGGTGTAACGTCCTACAATGTCCAACAGAAAATCTTTGTTGGCGCTTGTAACAACTGTACCCGTTCTCTGGATATCACCCTTGACTGCCAGATTAGTTTCATTACCGCAATTATCTTCGCCAAATCCCCAGTTAGGCAGAAATTCATCACCATCGAGGAATGTAATATAATTGCGAACGTCGCCGTCATTTCTGAGTGTTGCCAGATAGCGGCAGTGTGTATCTGTCAGTTGGGCCACAAAGGTACGATTGATCACATCGTTCTTATCTGAGTATGATGCTTCTCTTGCGGTGAGCTCCACGCCCTCGATACCGTGAACCTTTGCTTTGCCGGTAACTTGCATATCATACACATGGCTGCACTTTCGGGACGGGATATCGTACATACCCCAGGACATCTTTTCTCCGGGCTTCGGTACCAAGAACCATCCCATAAGTTCTTCCCATTTTACTGCAAAGGGAGCTTCGGTACTTGCTTCGATTTTGTATTCGGGAATAAATTCAGGCAACTTTTTCATATAGAGTTCTCCTTTTGATACATCGGTGCAATATGGATACTTATTTTTGAAGTTTTGTTTTGCTGTATGCAGTCTGCTTTTTACCGTCCCAATAGGGATGTTGAGTTGTTTTACGATTTCTGATTGCGGCATCTCTTTCCAGTAGTAAAGGTAAAGGATCTGCTTATCCTTATCTCCGAGCAAACTCAGCGTTTCTCTTACAGTATTAACTACGGAAACACCGTGCCTGCCGTCTGATAGTTTCTTTTCTGTCAACTCGTCGATCGGAATTTCGTACTGAGTCGCTTTCTTTTTGAAATAATCATTGCATTTGTTTCTTGCGATGCTAATGATCCATGCTTTGAATGAGTCCTTATTCTTCAGCTGAGGAAACTTCTGATACGCTGTAAGAAATATCTCCTGCAGCACATCGTCTGCATCCGCCTTAGAACTCATCCGAAATCTCACAAACCGTTCCACAGAAACACGTTCTGCTTCCAGCAAGTTCTCAAACTCATCCACATCATCACCTCCTTTGGTCCATGAGTGATTAAAACCGGTTTCACTTATATAGACGGGTGTGGGTATCAAAAGGTTCATTTTTAAGAATTATTTTCCGAATAAAAATCTAATGGGTCTATTTCAAGTTTTCTGCAAATCTTGATTACTACATCGAAATACGCCGCTTGTGGGATTCAGCCGCAAGCGCAGGCTGAAATTCAATATGCTTCTCTGCTGGTGTATCGGCAAGGCATCCGGTGGGATCAAGGAGTTTTATAAAAAAAGGCAGATAGATTTTTGATTTCTATCTGCCTGAGTATCATTGTTCGGTTGTGTGAGAGTTCAAGACATCCAACAAAGGGAAAACATCATTTTTATATCTGTCAAAACGGTTTACTGAAATTTTGCCGTATAAAACGGTGAAAACCCCGATTTTATCGGGGTTTTCACGGGCTATATCTTTTTTATAGCCTCTGGATGGTGCGAGTGACGGGACTTGAACCCGTACGTCAAAGACACACGCCCCTCAAACGTGCCTGTCTGCCTATTCCAGCACACTCGCATTTGCGACTTGACTATCATACCATACACCCTTGGGTTTGTCAAGTTGTTTTTGTGATTTTGTCTGCTTTTCGGTTGTAAAATGCGTTTGGGAGTGATAGAATAAGGATAATCATTGAAGCAAACAAAGGAGCATTGCCATGGAAATCAGAGCCTATCAAAAGGAAGATTTACCGCAGATGATTGAAATTTGGAATGAAGTAGTCCGGGACGGGATTGCTTTTCCGCAGGAAGAATGTTTGAACACCGAAACCGGTAAGGAATTTTTTGCTTCTCAGAGTTATACCGCCGTTGCCGAAGAGGAGAGCCGGATTTATGGGCTGTACATTCTTCACCCGAATAACCTCGGCCGCTGCGGCCACATTTGCAATGCCAGCTATGCCGTTTCTTCGTCCAGCCGCGGCAGGCATATCGGAGAAAAACTGGTGACCGATTGCCTGAAAGCCGCCCGTTCCATCGGGTTTCGGATTCTGCAGTTCAACGCCGTTGTGGAAAGCAATCTTCCGGCCAGACATCTCTATGAACGCCTCGGATTTATTCAGCTCGGAACCATTCCGGGCGGTTTCCGAAAAGATGACGGTTCTTACGAAGC
>CAKSNI010000175.1 GCA_934476025.1 uncultured Eubacteriales bacterium
TTCGTGTGGATTTTTATGCGGAGGATGCGATAAGGCTTTCGCCTTATAAAGACGACAAGTGAAAATACGCCGAAAATACGCCGTTTTGGGCAGGTTCGGATGATTCTCGTTTGCCTAAGCCCGGCAGCGGATTATTCCGCCGCCTGCTCCTTTAACAATGTTCTGACCCGTTCCAGCGCTTCGGCCGCCTTAGAAAAATCCTTTCCGCCGGCCATGGCGAAATCGGGACGGCCGCCGCCGTTTCCTCCGCAGACCGCTGCCGCTTCCCGAACCAGCTTTCCGGCGTGAACTCCGGCCGCCGCCGCGTCGCTTCCGCAGGCAATGCAGAAATTCAGTTTTCCTCCGGCAATCCCGGCGAAGGCCGCCACGGCATCCTTGGAATCGTTCTTCACCCTTTCGGCCATGGAACGGATTTCATCGGGGGTTTTGCCCTCCAGCACCGCGCTGACAAGCCGGATTTTCCCGATCGGTTCGGCCTTTTGCAGAACCGTATTCAAAGCCGCCGCGGCGATTTCCCGCTGCAGGGCTTCGATTTTCTTTTCCTTTTCCTTGTTTTCCGCCGCCAAAGCCGCGACTTTGGCCGGCAGTTCTTCGGTATTGCGGCACTTCACCGGCTGACCGGCCTGTTCCAACAGCTGATTCTGATGAATGAGCAATGCCAGTACATTGGCACCGGTTACGGCTTCGATTCTCCGCACCCCGGCGGCAATACCGGATTCCGAAACAATATGGAACAGCCCGATCTGAGCCGTATTGGTTACATGGGTACCGCCGCAGAATTCGATCGAAAGATCCCCGGCGCTGACAACCCGGACGGTTTTCCCGTACTTTTCGCCGAACAGAGCCATGGCCCCGAGTTTCCGGGCTTCCTCAATCGGCATTTCCCGGCTGATGACCTCCACGGCGCTCAGAATCGCCCCGTTGACAAAGTCTTCCACCCGGCACAATTCTTCGGCGCTCAAAGCGGCAAAATGGGTAAAATCGAACCGAACCGCCTTTTCGTTCACCAACTGGCCGGCCTGTTCTACATGGACGCCCAATACCCGGCGCAGCCCGGCCTGCAGCAGATGGGCCGCCGTATGGTTGCGGCGGATGGCATCGCGGCGTTCCCGGTTGATTTCAGCCGTCACCGTTTCCCCGACCGACAGACAGCCGCCGTGAAGGGTTCCGGTATGCAGAAAGACCCCGGAGGCGTTTTTCGCGGTGTTTTCCACCGTAAATTCACTGCCGCCCCGGCTGATTACACCGGTATCCCCCACCTGACCGCCGCTTTCGGCGTAAAAACAGGTCCGGTTCAAAACGAGGGTGGCTTTTTCGTCTTCGCTCAGCGATTGTACCGACTGACCGTCTTTGAGAATGGCGACAATTTCGGCCGAAGCGGTATTTTCGGTATACCCGGTAAATTCGGTGGCCGACAGCCCGGCCAGGGCAACCCCGTCGCTCTTCCAGGATTCGGCGTCGGCGGCTTTCCGGCCGTTCCGGGCCGTTTCCCGTTGCTTTTGCATCAACCGGTCAAAGGTTTCCTCATCCACCGTCATGCCTTTTTCAGCCAGAATGTCTTTGGTTAAATCCAACGGGAAGCCGTAGGTATCATACAGACGGAAGGCATCCTCCCCGGAAAGCTGACCGCCGTTTTTCATCAGGGCATCCAGCATGGAAAGCCCCTGGTCAATCGTCCGGGAAAAAGCGGTTTCTTCGGTGGAAAGCACCTTTTTGATGAGTTCTTCCTTTTCACGCAGTTCCGGATAGGCTTCCCCGTTTTCCCGGATAACCGCGTCGCACATTTCGGTTAAAAAGGGCCGTTCAATGCCCAGCATCCGGCCGTGACGGGCCGCCCGGCGGATCAGCCGGCGAAGAACATACCCCCGCCCTTCGTTGGAGGGCATAATGCCGTCGCTGATCATAAAGGTCGCCGCCCGGGCATGGTCGGTAATGGCACGGATGGAAATATCGTTTTCGGCGTTGCGGCCGTATTCCTTGCCCGAAATACGGCAGACCGTATTGAGAATGCTGCGGATGGTGTCAACCTCAAACATATTGTCAACCCCCTGCATTACGCAGGCCAACCGCTCCAGCCCCATGCCGGTATCGATGTTTTTATGGGTCAGTTCGGTATAGGTGCCGTCACCCATATTGTTGAACTGAGAGAAAACATTGTTCCAGATTTCCATATACCGGTCGCAATCGCAGCCCGGTTTGCAATCCGGCGAACCGCAGCCGTATTTTTCGCCGCGGTCAAAATAGATCTCGCTGCAGGGGCCGCAGGGGCCGGTGCCGTGTTCCCAGAAATTGTCCTCCTTGCCGAGGCGGACAATATGCGCTTCCGGGACCCCGATTGTATCCCGCCAGATGGCATAGGCTTCGTCGTCCTCTTCATAGACCGACGGCCAGAGCAGATTTTCCGGAATTTCCAGGGTTTTCGTCAAAAACTCCCAGGCCCACGGAATGGCTTCATTCTTAAAATAATCCCCAAAGGAAAAATTCCCGAGCATTTCAAAATAGGTGCCGTGGCGCGCCGTATGGCCCACCCGTTCCAGATCCGGTGTGCGGATGCACTTCTGGCAGGTGGTAACCCGTTTGCTCGGCGGTGTTACCTCCCCGGTGAAATATTTCTTCATCGGAGCCATCCCGGAGTTGATCAGCAAAAGCGATTTATCGTTGTGCGGAACCAAAGAAAAACTCTTCAGCCGCAAATGCCCTTTGCTTTCAAAAAAAGAAAGGTATTTTTCCCGTAAATCATTCAAAGATGTCCACTGCATTGACTGTTCCTCACATTCCCTCGTCTGCCAAAGGCGCTGCCCGACAGATACGCACAAAAATACTTATAAATTATAAAACCAAATTCCCATTTTGTCAATAGCGGAAGCGTCCCCGTCTTTCGGGGTCGATTTCCGCAAAAAACCGCCCGGCGCGATTGACTTTTGGGCAAAAATCGGATATAATTTTTTCATCATTCTATCAAAAAAAGGAACATCGTACATGAGAGCAGTCATTAAGGTAGGAACCTCCAGCCTGACCTATTCCACCGGCAACCTGAACATCCGGGCGGTGGAACGGCTTTGCAAGGTGCTGGCCGATTTAAAAAACGAAGGGGACGAGATTGTTCTGGTTTCCTCAGGGGCCATCGGTATGGGGGTCGGAAAACTGGGCATGAAGGAACGCCCCTCCGATGTAATCACCAAACAGGCCGCCGCGGCGGTCGGGCAGTGTGAACTGATGTATATCTACGATAAACTGTTCGGGGAATACAATCATACCGTAGCCCAGATTCTGCTGACCGGGGACGATCTGAACGATCCGGAGCGCAACGCCAATTTCAGCAACACGCTCAGCCGGCTGCTTTCTCTGGGGGCTTTGCCGGTCATCAACGAAAACGACACCGT
>CAKSNI010000176.1 GCA_934476025.1 uncultured Eubacteriales bacterium
TCTGGGCACTGACCGGCAGTTTTCCGCCGTAAACAAAGGAACAAATGGAAAGAATCAAGGTTGTATCAATCACATTGGCCCCGATCACATTTCCAACCGACATCGACGCCTGTTTTTTAACGATAGCGCTGATCGCCGTCACCAATTCCGGCAAAGAAGTTCCCACTGCAACAATCGTCACCCCGATGATCGCTTCGGAAACCCCAAGAGCCGCTGCAATATCGCTGCCGCTGTTGACCAGCAATTGCGAACCGATAACAATGCCGGCCGCCCCGGCTGCCACCTTGAGAAGATTGAGCGCTACCGATTTACGATCGATTGCCGGTTTTTCTTCAGAGTTTTCGGCCAAATTTCCTTTAGCCGAACGAATATTTTCGGCAATATACAACCCGAAAACCACCAGCAAAATGCTGCCCCCGATAAAAGTCAGATAACCACCCAAAGAAAAAATGAAAAGGGTACAGACTGCTGCCAGCAAGAGAGCAGCCTTTGGAATAAAATCTTTTCGGCGAACTGCGATTGGCAGAAAGATCATACTGATAGCCAGAATCATGGCTGTATTGCAGACCACCGAGCCGATTCCGTTTCCGATGGCCATGCCGATTTTTTCCTGAGAAGCCGCGAAGGCATTCGCCGCGCCGGAATAGAGAATTTTGTGACCTTCCACCGCGGCCAGCGTTGAAACAAATATTTCCGGCAAGGTGGTAGCCAGGCTGATCACGGTAGCTCCGATAATAAATTTCGGAATTCTCGTTACCTCGGCAACCCATACGGCGCCGTCCACAAACCAATCGCCGCCTTTTACAATCAGGATAATCCCCACTATAAACAGAAAAATTGTTATTGCCGTACCCGTAACTGTCATAAAATTCCCTCCGTTTTTTCTTATGCCGCTGCTGCCCGGGTCATGCTTTCTCTTTTTAAAACGGCAACAAAAAAAGAGACACCATGCCCACTCGCAAAACACAAATGAACATGAGTCTCATTGATTAAGATATGCCAGGCGTAACCGCCGGGATGGTGACATACCGCACGCAAGGTGCCAACTACTCCCTCAACGCACGGTATTGTACCACATTCTCTCCAAAAAATCAAATATATTTTTGGAAACCGTTCGGCCAATGCGGAATAAAATGCAGTAGCGGAGAAGTTTTTAAAGGAGGAATACCATGGAAGAAAACGAGAACCGTTCCGTTTTACGGGAGTTAACGCCTTATATCGCCAATCCGGAAACCCTGAATGCCATTTCCGATCCCCCGGGCGGAGAACCGGAAGTACTGAACAATCTTTCCTTCATGCCGGCCTTTTTGCGCAGAAATATCGGTAAATGGATGAAGGTTGAAGCACTCATCGGTAACAGCGTTTCCGAAAAAGTCGGCCAGTTGCTGCGGGTCGGTGCAAACTATCTGGTGTTGAAGCAGAACACCAACCCGGTCACAACGGCGGTCTGTGACATATATTGCGTCAAATTTGTGACCATACTATATGATCCCAATCCGGAATTGCTTCACTGATTTCCGGCGTTTTTTAATATCTGGGCCGCCCCGGCCAAAACCGAATCGTTCAGCTGAGAACCGCTCATGATCCGGGCAATTTCCCTGACCCTTGCCTCTCCGCTCAGGGGAAAAATTTCCGTAACGGTGCGGCCCTCTTTTTCGGACTTTTCAATGAGCAGGTGGTTAACTGCCGCAACGGCAATCTGTGCCAAATGGGTTACGCAGATCACCTGATGGCCACGGGCCACTTCGGAAAGCTGCCTGCCTACCGTTTCGGCAGTTCTTCCGCTGATCCCGGTATCGATTTCATCAAAAATCAGGGTGTCCACATCGTCTTTATCGGCCAAAGCACTCTTGATAGCTAACATAACTCGGGAAAGTTCTCCGCCGGAAGCAATCTTGGCCAACGGCTTCGGTTCTTCCCCCAAATTGGTAGTAATCAGAAATGCCACTTCATCCCGGCCGTTTTTGGTATACCGGCCATCTGATATTTGCACGCAAAAACGAACAGACGGCATATTCAGACGAACCAAAATACGGGATACCTCCTGTTCAAAGACGGTTGCGGCCGACCGCCGGCTTTCCGACAGCTTCTGTGCCGCCGCAATCAGGCGATCCTGTGATTTTTCCAATTCTTCGGCCGTTTTCTTAAAATCCTCATCCCGAAAAGCAATTTTTCCCAGAGCATCCTGCGCCGTTTTCAGGTAAGCAAGCGCCGTTTCCTCGCTTCCGCCGTATTTGCGGCAGAGCCCCGAAACGGTTTCCAGGCGCTTTTCAATGCTGTCGAGATCATACTCTTCTCCATCAAACGACTCCAGTTCGCCTTCAATTTCTTCTTCCAGGCGAAGTTCGGTCTGCCGAAGTTCCTCCGTCAATGCGGTCAACTGCTTTTGTTTGGGAGATTTTGCGGTGACAATCCATTCGCCGATTTCCCCTGTCAGGGCGCCGATGCCGTCCGCGTCCTCGCTGCCGCGCAAAAGTTGCAACGCTTTGGATAAAGACTGAATCCGGGATTCAAGATTTCTGGCAATCTGGCTTTTTTGTTTTAATTCTTCCATTTCGCCGATTTTCAGTTCAGCCCGTGTCAACTCCTCAATCTGATAGCGATACAGATCGATCTGCCGTTGTTTTTCTTCTTCATCACTATCCAGTTCCCGAAGATGGGCACGCAGCCGGTTGAACCGGTGAAATTCATCGGTATAAGCCGTCAGAAAATCCTCGTTTTCAGCCAGGCGATCCAGATAATGAACATGACTGTCCGGATTCAGCAGCGCCTGGTTATCATGCTGCCCGTGAATATTGATCAAATGAGCGGCGAGCAGGCGGATTTGAGAGGCGCTGACCGGGCGGCCGTTGCATTTCAAAAGGCTTTTTCCACTTTTGAAAATGGTTCTCTCCAGTATGATTTTACCATCCTCATCCGGCTGAATTTCCAATTCTGCCGCGGCTTGGCGTGCCTGGTTGCTCAGTTGATCAAATACCGCGCAGACTTTGGCTGCCTCATGACCGGAACGAATCAGTTCCCGCGAGGTTCTTTCCCCGAGTACCGCATTGATTGAATCGATCACAATGGATTTCCCGGCGCCGGTTTCTCCGGTTAAAACATTGAAGCCGTCGCCGAAAGAAAGTTCCGCCTTTTCAATAACGGCAATATTTTCGATCTGTAAAAACTGCAGCATAGTTTCCGTCCTTTACAGCCGTTTCAGTTCCCCGGCAAGGGAAACCGCCGTATCTTCCCCGGTAGTTACAATCAGAACGGTATCGTCCCCGGCCACACAGCCGAGAAAGCGCCCGTCAAATAATTTTTCCACCGAAAGCGCTGCCGACGAAGCCATTCCGGAATAGCAGTTTAAAACAATATCATTACAGGCCTGACT
>CAKSNI010000177.1 GCA_934476025.1 uncultured Eubacteriales bacterium
TTTCATTGTCTAACCCTCACTCATTTCATTGCACTCTCCAAAAACAGCTGGTTGCTGCATCAAGAGATCCTGACTCAGTTTAATTGTACTTGATTTTTTGCAATTTCGCAATAGTTTTTTGGACTTTTGCGTCATTTTTTCGTTGTTTTATCCACTTTCTACAAATAGACAGGTTTCGTTTTGTCCGTTTTGCCCATCTTCTTGTCAAACGTTCCCTTTTTCAATCGAAAAAACGCTTTCAGGATTTTTTCAACACCTTTTGAGGGGCAAAAAATACGGCGTTTGTCGCCGGTCAGAAAAAATCCGACCGCGTTCCCCCGGGCCAAACCGGCAAAGCCGAAAACGATTGTTTCCGGCTCGTTTCCCGAAAATAGCGCGTTTGAAGACGAAAAGCAAGAAAAAGCCAAACACGAAGGTTCGGCTTTTTCCGAAGATTTTAAGTTTTCCGGTTGGGAACAAAAATCCGAATCGGAATTTTCCTCTTTTTGCAGTTGTCAATAACAAATTTTGTGCCGTGGGACTCCCCATCCCAAAAGGCCAACACAAGATCCGCGCTTTCCATGATTGTGATATTCCGTTTGAGAGGGGCAGATCGGCCAAACCTTTCATATTCCGGGAAATATTCCGTCAATTTGATTCCCTGTTTCCGGGCGTAGGCTCTTGCGCAACGATCAATTCCCCTCGCACCGCCCGAAATAATTTCCGTCACCTGCTCCGGCAAATATTTTCCGAGATCTTTCACCGTTAGCCCTCTGGATCCAATCACCGCCACACGCATTTTCAGGTCCCTCCCCTTTGGTATTTGAATATACAGTATATCTATTTAAGCCATTATAGCACATCATAGGCATAAAATAAACACATAATATATTCAAAACAAAAAAACCAGAGAGGAGGGAATCGGATGGTGATCAAAAGTGTTTCCATACGCATCGAGGAAGAAATGCTCCAAAAGCTCGGTTATGTTGCCGATTATGAAGGCCGCTCCGTCAACAGTCACATCCTGGTACTGATCCGCGAAAACATTCAGCAGTTTGAAAAGCAAAACGGCGAAATTCACGGCTGCATCCGGCCGGATATCAATGTAAAGCCCACCCGTAAGATCTGAAGGCAATCGGCAGCTGCCCGTCTGGTTACCTCCCTTTGCCCCAGCCTTTCCCGGTGTACTTTCATTTCCCGGCGGTTTTCCCCTCGTCATCAAAGCCGCCCGCCGGGCATCGTTCACCTCCGCGCCGGTTTTTCCGCCCGGTAGAACCCGGCTTCCGGCGGTATTTCTCATGAACTCCGCCCCCTCACTCATTGACGGCTTGTTTTTTTAATATCCCCAAAAGCCGATCAGAAGATTTTCCGCCCCCCGAACCGGAAAGAGGTTCTTCTCTTACAGGCCAAAACCGCTTTTCAGCTCCTTTTGGAGACAGCAATGCGGCACATTCCGACGCATAACGACCGACTTGCCGGCAAAACCGAAATCCCCGTGCCAAAGGCACGGGGATTTGTTCTTTCAAAAAAGTCCGGTCATTCGCGGACCCTCTCTGATAAGTTGTTTTCCATAGATGTCCACCGGAAATGCAATTCCTTCCCCCGGATCGGCAAATGAAAGCCCCATTCCGGAGAATGGGGGCTTAGGAGCTGTTATTCCGCAAGAATTTTATCCACCGCTTTGGTCAGATCGGCTTTTTCATATCGTTCCACACAGCCGTTGTCCACCATACTGGCAAGATCCGGATCCACCGGCATTTCGCCAAGCAGGTCAACACCCATTTCGGCAGCGGCTTCCGCTGATTTGCCTTTTCCGAAAATGTAGAGCTTCTTTCCACAGTCCGGGCAGGTAACATAACTCATGTTTTCCACAATTCCCAATACCGGAATGTTCATCATGGCCGCCATGTTGTACGCTTTTTTCACAATCATCGACACCAGATCCTGCGGACTGGTAACAATAATGATGCCGTCCAGCGGCAGCGACTGAAACACCGTCAGCGGAACATCGCCGGTTCCGGGCGGACAGTCAACCAGCATCACATCGACATCGTTCCACAGTACCTCGCTCCAGAACTGCTTGACGGTACCGGCAATCACCGGACCGCGCCAGATCACCGGGGTTTCTTCATCCTCCAGCAGCAGGTTAATGGACATGACTTTAATGCCGGTTTTGGTTTCCACCGGAAAAATGCCCAGGTCGCTCCCCTGAGCGTGTTCCTTCAGGCCGAAGGATTTCGGAATCGACGGGCCGGTGATATCGGCATCTAGAATGGCCACCTCTTTGCCCTTTCGACGCAGCGCGCAGGCCAACAGCGAAGTCACCATTGATTTCCCTACGCCGCCTTTGCCGCTGACAACGCCGATCACTTTTTGAATGTGGTTGGTTTCTTTGGTCGGCTCCAGCATACTTTCCGGCTTGCGGTCGGAACAGGATGCCGAGCAGGATCCGCAATTACCGGAACAACCGGTTTGTTTTTCGTCTGCCATGGTCAATCTCCTTTGGGTTTCTCGTTTTTTCTTATTATACGCCCCTTCGGGCAAATATGCAAGTCCACACGCTGCCTTTTTGGCTTTTTCGGCAACCAAACAGCGAATGCCGGCCATACCCCGAGCCGCCCGGTGGGTGTATAGACCTGAAAAGGCCAAACGGTAGACTGACCCACCTGCCCTCCTCTGCGGAGGAGCCGGAGATTCTACCGAATTTTCGGTCTACACAGACCAAATCAAAATCGGACAGAGAAGTGGCCCGGGATTCTACGGACTTTTGGCTTGCACAAACCCGAGCCGGGAGGGATAAGGCTTTTTTCAACTTGCACAGAACCGTGCCTCCCTCTGGCGAGAGAGGGACGGAAACGAAGTTTTGACGGAGGGAGAGAAAAGGAAAAGCCTTGATGCAACCAGTTGTTTTGCGAAAAAAAGTCGCATTATGCCAAAATTGCGGGGTGCTTCTTTGCGGCTGGTACGCCCCAAACCCTCTCCCTCAGTCCGCTGCGCTGACATCCCTTTCAGAGGGAGCCGGGGATTCTACCGAATTTTCGGCCTACACAGACCAAATCAAAATCGGACAGAGAGGTGGCCCGGGATTCTACGGACTTTTGGCTTGCACAAACCCGAGCCGGGAGGGATAAGGCTTTTTTCAACTTGCACAGAACCGTGCCTCCCTCTGACAAGGGAGGGGACGGAAACGAAGTTTTGACGGAGGGAGAAAAAAGGGAAAGCCGTGAAGCAACCGGTTGTTTTGCGAAAAAAAGTCCCGTCCACCTGGGTAATCAAACAAAAAAACACGGCCCCGAATAGGAACCGTGTAAAGATCACACCTTCAAAACTGAACAAAGGGAAAGCAAGCAGGATCGAAATAATAGGACAAGCCCTCGGTCTATTAGTACA
>CAKSNI010000178.1 GCA_934476025.1 uncultured Eubacteriales bacterium
ATGCAGACCTTTTGGAGAAAAAGTTTGGCCGTCGCCCGGTGATTTTTCTTACCAACGGCTTTGAAACACATATTGACGATAACCGATACCCAGAACGCAAATGCGCCTGCATTTATTCAAAACGCGACCTTGAAAAACTGCTTAATCTGCAAACACTGCGTACAAGCCTGAAAAACATAACCGTCAATAAAAACATTGCGGGGCGGTATTATCAGGAGAGCGCGGTAAAAGCGGTATGCAGCAGTTTTGACGAAAAGAACCGCCGCAAGGCGCTGCTTGTTATGGCTACGGGTTCGGGCAAAACCCGAACGGTGATAGCCCTTTGCGATGTGCTTTTGCAGCACGGTTGGGTGAAAAACATTCTTTTCCTTGCCGACCGGAATTCCCTTGTAACCCAGGCAAAGCGGTCTTTTGTTAATCTTCTGCCCGATTTATCGGTAACCAATCTCTGTGAAGAAAAAGATAACTACACGGCGCACTGCGTATTCTCAACCTACCAGACTATGATGAACTGTATTGATTCGGTAAAGGATGAGGACGGAAAGCTGTTCACCTGCGGTCATTTTGACCTTGTTATCTGCGATGAGGCGCACCGCTCGATTTATAACAGATACCGTGATATTTTTAATTATTTTGACGCGCCGCTCGTCGGACTTACAGCCACCCCAAAAGACGAGATAGACAAAAACACCTACGAGGTTTTTGAACTTGAAAACGGCGTTCCGACCTATGGCTATGAACTGGCGCAGGCGGTAAAAGACGGTTATCTTGTTGATTTTATGTCGGTAGAAACCAAGCTTAAATTTATTGAGCAGGGCATTGTGTATGACGACCTTTCCGACGAGGACAAAGCTGCCTATGAAGATACCTTTGAAGATGAAAACGGCAGACTGCCGGAACGCATCGGTTCTTCTGCGCTGAATGAATGGATTTTTAATGAGGATACCATTAAAGAAGTGCTTCATGTGCTTATGACCAACGGTCTGACGGTTGACTACGGTCAAAAACTCGGTAAGACCATTATTTTTGCAAAAAACCATACACACGCCGAAAAAATTCTTGAAATTTTTAACAGGCAATATCCGCATCTGCCTGGGTTTGCAAGGGTAATTGATAATTATATGACCTATGCGCAAAGCGCTATCGACGAGTTTTCCGACCCGAAAAAGCTGCCGCAGATTGCAATTTCCGTGGATATGCTTGACACCGGTATCGATGTGCCGGAAGTGCTGAATCTGGTGTTCTTTAAAAAGGTAATGAGCAAGGCAAAATTCTGGCAGATGATCGGCAGAGGTACGCGCCTTTGCGAAAACCTGCTTGACGGAAAAGACAAAGATAAGTTTTATATTTTCGATTTTTGCGGCAACTTTGAATTTTTCCGTATGAGCAGCGGCAAGCCTACGGCAAATATGATGGCGCTGCAGGGCGCAATATTCCATCTCAAAGCGCAAATTGCCTACAAATTGCAGGATCTGGCGTACCAAACGGATGAACTGATTGCCTTTCGGAAATCATTAGTCAGAGATATGGCGGCAAAGGTCAGAGAGCTTAACCGGGGACATTTCGCGGTTCGTCAGCATCTTAAATATGTTGAACTCTATTCGTCCGAAGAAAACTACAAGGCGCTTTCGTATGAAGATACTTTACTTATAGAAAGCGAACTTGCACCGCTGATCATCCCCGACGAGGACGATGCCAAAGCGGTTCGGTTTGACGCGCTGATGTATGGCATAGAGCTGGCGTACCTTGCAGGCAAAAAATACGGCAAAGCAAGAAACGACCTTTATAAAAAGGTCGGCGGCGTAGCCGGCGTTGCCAACATTCCGGAAATTATGGCGCAGTCGGAATTGATAGATAAATTATTGCACACAAATTATCTCGAAAATGCCGGAATGAACGAGTTTGAGCATATCCGTAAAAGTCTGCGCGACCTTATGAAATATATTCCGGTTAACAAACTGCGCTATGACACGAATTTTGACGATGAAATTTTGTCAATGGATTGGAAAGAATCTGAGCTTGAAAATGACGATTTAAAAAACTACAAGGCGAAAGCCGAGTTTTATATTCGTCAGCATATTGATGATGAAGTCATTGCCAAACTGAAAAATAATATTCCGATGACCACAGATGATATAAAAAAACTTGAAAAAATTCTTTGGAACGACCTCGGCACAAAAGAGGATTATGAGACGGAGTACGGTAAAAAGCCGCTCGGCGAATTTGTGCGCGAAATCGTCGGTCTTGATATGAATGCGGCAAAGGCAGCCTTTTCAAAGTATTTGAACGATGTCAATTTAGATTCAAGGCAGATTTATTTTGTCAATCAGATTGTTGAATATATTGTTCACAACGGCTTGATGAAAGATTTGTCCGTATTACAGGAACCTCCCTTCACCGATAAGGGCAGTGTCGTGGAAGTATTCACCGACCTTACCGTTTGGATGGGTATCCGCAAGATCATCGAGCAGGTTAATGCCAATGCAGTAGCGGCGTAAAAAAGGAGGAAAAAATGAATTCTAATTGGCGTAATAGACCAACAACAATCGATGAAGTTTCCAGAACAATCAACTGGATTAATTATTTTAGAATCACGCGGAAAAAAAGAAGATAAAGTATTATTAAATAAAATCAAGCATCTTATTGATTATGGAAATAATATGAATCCTTCATCAACTTTTTCAAAAATCAAAGGGGTATATTTTAATCCTAAAAGGTGTCACACGGCGGATGATAAGGCTTGACCCCTAAAAGGGGGTTTGAAAGTTTAGCACCGCATTCTTCCCTCGGTAGAACCGAGGGTTTATTTCCACATCTAAAGACACCAATAAAAGCAGTCACGGAAATGAAAATTTCCGCGACTGCTTTTTCTGATGGATTGATGGGTGATATGGGATGTTCAGTCCAGGGAGAAGTTTTCTTCCGCGATGACAGGAATACCCAAGGCTTGTGCTTTGGAAAGTTTACTGCCGGCATTTTCGCCGCATAAAACATAGTCGGTCTTCTTGGAAACCGACCCCGTGACCTTGGCGCCGGCACGCCGGAGAAGCTCCGTCAGTTCGTCCCGGGTATATTTTTGGAAAGTTCCGGTAATGACCACCGTTTTGCCAAAATATTTTCCGGCGGAATTCGCCGGGAGAGTTTCCGGCTTTTCAAAGGTGCACTCCCGGGCAAGCTCCCGGTAAAGTTGCCGGTTGGCATCGCTATCAAACCAGGCGTGAATCTGTCGATTTATAATTTCGCCGATGCCTTCAATTTCCGTAAAGTCGTAATTCGAAACGGCCGCGTCAAAAAAAGCATCGGGATCTCCCTGAAAATGGGCGGATAGATCGGCGGCGGTGCTTTTTCCC
>CAKSNI010000179.1 GCA_934476025.1 uncultured Eubacteriales bacterium
CCAATATCCTTTCGGGGGTTTCGCTCGGCGGCGCCAAGGGAAGCAAAGGGTCGAAACTTTCATGAAAAAAAGAATGAAAGAAACCGGAGAGGTTTCGGCACAGCAGCTGACCCGACTGGGAACCGTTTCCGGCGGAGTCGGAATGCTGTGCAACCTGTTATTGAGTGCCTTGAAAATTACTGCCGGTCTTTTGACCGGCAGTATCAGTGTAGTCGGGGACGGGATCAACAATCTTTCGGATATGGGATCCGGAGTCATTTCCCTGGTGGGGCTGCGTTTGGCCTCCAAACCGGCTGATAAAAAACATCCCTACGGTCACGGCCGGGCGGAGTACCTTTCGGCCTTTTTGGTAGCGGTGATGATCCTGCTGTTTGGGCTGGAATTGCTGAAAAGCAGCGTTACGGCGCTGTTTTCCGCCCGTTCGGTCCCGGAGTATTCCGCCTTCGCCCTCGGCGTACTGGCGCTTTCCGTGGTGGTGAAGTTCGGAATGTTCTGTCTGAACCGCCGGTTGTACCGGATCAGTTCTTCCGATGTTTTTTCGGCGACAGTATCAACGATTGTCTGGCCACCGGGGCAATTCTGCTCTGCAGTTTGATCTCCCGGGTTTGGCCCGTTTCATTCGATCTGGACGCGGTGCTGGGAATTCTGTTGGCGGGTTTTGTGCTGTATTCCGGAGTGCGGTGCGCCTCGGCAACGGCCGGACGGCTGCTTGGAGAACCGCCCGATCCGCAGTTGATTTCCAAAATCACCGAAACGGTTCTTTCCTTTGAGGAATTTCGCGGAATTCACGATCTGACGATTCATGACTACGGGGCCGGCCGAAGATTTGCGACCGTTCATGTGGAGGTTCCGCAGACGGCGGATATTGTCCGCTGCCATGAACAGGCGGATTTGTGTGAAAAAACGGTGGAGGCCCGATTCGGGGTGGCTCTCACCATTCATGTGGATCCGATTGACACCGATAACGAAGCGGTCAATCAAACCCGGGAAGCAGTTTTTAAGGCCCTTCAGCACATTCGCCCCAAAATCGGAATGCACGATTTCCGTATGACCCCGAAAAACGGAGAACAGACCAATCTGATTTTCGATGTGGTTCTGCCGGCAGAAGATTCTACCCCGCCGGAACGGCTGATTCGGGAAATTGAGAAAGAGGTACAGAAGATCGACCCTTCCTTTTGCTGCCGGATTACGGTGGATCGGGATTTCGGCGTGATGCAGGCGGAACAACCCCTGCAAAAATAGGTTGCATTCTGTCGAAGGATCCGATATAATGAACAAGGAATCCCTATGAAACCATCTTTGAGGAGGAAAACCCATGATTTGTAATCACTGCAGCGCCGTCAATCCGGATTCGGCGGCCTTCTGTCAGAATTGCGGCCAACCGCTGGAAAATCCCATTCCTTCACCGGCTGCCGTACAGCCGCAGCAGGCTGCTCAACCGGCCGCGACGGAGGTACCGTTTGTTTCGGCCGAACCGGTTTCGGCACCGCAACCGGCTGTTCAAACTCCGCTGACCAACCCGGTATATCCGTATAATCCGCTTTCCGGCTTATTGGCAGCCCTGTTTGCCCATCCGCTGTTTTTAACCTACTGCATTCTCAACAGTGTGGTACTGCTGGTCAATCCGTTGAATGTTTTGCAGATTCTGCAGGTAATCTTTTGCTGGCAGCTGTACGCGCAGGCCAGAAAAGGCCAGGTGACCTTCCCCCGTATGAAAAACATCAGCGGACTGGTTTGTGCCAAAAAAGTGATTTTCTGGGTCGGCTTCGGCTTTTTGTGTTTTGCCGCGGTGCTGTATCTGTTTTTCGGGATGATCGGAGCGGAACTGTTCTCATCGTCGGTGTTGGACGGTGTTATGGATACTCTGGAAATTGATCTTCCGCAGGAGGTCATGCAAGTCTTCGGCAACCTGACGATTTCCGCCCTGCTGTTTTTGGGTGGAGTGATTTTCTTCGTTTCGGCCGGGGTCTTTTTGCTGGTCAATCTGCTGTATCTGCATCCGATGCACAAATTGATGAAGCAAATCTGCCAGGGCCTGCAAACGGCCGCCTTCCCGTCAATCCGACTGGTTTCCCGCATGAAGACAACGGTGCTGGTATTTGCCATTCTTTCTTCTCTTTCCGTGCCGGCTGAGTTGGCGTCCTTCTCTTTGGGTAGCCTTGGAGGTATTGCCGGCGTGGCGGCGCAATACATTTTGTACACCCTCCTTTCCAAGGCCGAAAAAGAAGTGCGGGCAAGCCATTTCGGCGTATAAACCGGAATCTTATCTCGAAAGGAAAAAGATCGTTGCCGACGGCAACGATCTTTTTTGACCTTCTGAAATCAGCCGGAAAAATCCGGAAAAAGAAAACAACCGGGAAGGCACGATGCTTCCCGGCTGCGGATTGCTGATCAACCGCTGAACGGAATTTTGCAGTACAGTGCCTTCGCCTTTTTGCTTTCCCGCGGGGCAAGCCGGGAAAAATTGCGAAAAAGCCAAGGAACCGGATATTCTGCAAGCTGCCCCACGGCTTTCGCCGTGGGGCAGCTTTTTTTTATAATCCGATGAGATTCATGCCCTTGATCAGGAGCAGCCAAGCCAGGCCGTAATAGGTGACCACGGCGACCAGATCGTTAACGGTGCTGATCAGCGGGCCGGAGGCGACGGCCGGATCGACGCCGCATTTCTTTAAAGTCAGCGGAATCATGGTGCCGGTAAAGCTGGAAATGGTCATAGCCGCCCACAGCGCCATCCCGGCGCAGCCGGAAGTCGCAAAGGCGAACAGCGGCGGCTTCCCTTTCAGCAGCAGAATATAAAGCCCGATCAGCAGGAAGGAAAAGGTTCCGAGCAGCAGCCCGTTTAAAAAGCCGACCCGGACTTCCTTGAAAATCAATCTGGCCGAGCGCTTTCCCGCCAGCGCTTCGTCGGAAAGAACCCGAACGGTAACGGCCAGCGACTGGGTGCCGACATTCCCGGCCATTCCGAGGATGAGCGACTGGAAGCAGACAATCAGGGTTAGTTGGTGAACCACATTTTCAAAAGCCCCGACCACACTGGAAACCGCCAGCCCCAAAAACAGCAGAATCACCAGCCAGGGGATCCTCTTTTTGACACTCTGAACCAGTGGTTCTTCCATATCTTCGCATTCGGTCAGACCGGCGAGTTTGGCATAATCCTCACTCATCTGATCATCTACCAGTTCTACGATATCCTGTGCGGTAATGACCCCGAGCAGGCGATTGTCGTCATCGTCTAAAACCGGGATGGAATCTTCCGAATACTCCCGCAGTTTTTCGGTACTTTCCGAAATACTTTCATGATCGTAGACATACGGGTAAGAGGTGACAACC
>CAKSNI010000180.1 GCA_934476025.1 uncultured Eubacteriales bacterium
GGCCAGAATTGCTGCGGTTTTTGCCAATAAAGCTTCGCCCAAAACGCTGAATCGGGCCACCGGGGTGGTTCTGGTGGTTTTGGGCGTGGTGATTCTTGCTTTCAAGCTTTTCAGCAAAGTGTAAATCCGAATACAAAGCCCGGCACGGAGCAGACACCCCGTGCCGGGCTTTTTTTACGGAATGGTCCGATCAATTTGCAGCAGGTTCGCATCCAACGGGTCATGACTGATGAGCAGCAGCGTTTTTGAACCGACGGCCTTTAAAATTTGTTCGGCAGCCGTTTGCCGGGCGGCAGCATCCAGCCCGGTAAAGGGTTCATCCAGCAACAACAAATCAAAGGGGTGACCGATTGCCCGCGCAATGGCGACCCGACGGCACTGACCGCCGGAAAGCTGCTCCGGAAGCCGATCGGCACATTCCTCCAGGCCGAGTTCCCGCAGGGCTTTTCGGGCCGTTTCTTCATCGGAAAACAGGGCGACATTCTGGAGAACCGTTTTCTTTTCAATCAGCCGGTCCTCCTGAAATACTACGGAAAAACGAAGATCAGCCGGGCAGATCCGCTTGCCGCTTTTGAGTGTTTCCAAGCCGAGAATTAACCGGAAAAGGGTGGTCTTTCCCCAACCGGATGGAGCGGAAAAGCAAACCCGTTCTCCCGTTTTGATACACAGATTCAGGTTTTCAAAAATCGGGTGACGCCGGCGGTAGAAAAAGCCGGCATTCTGAAATTCAATCACGGTTCCACCGCCTTAATGCCGATTTCAGTAAGGCTTCCAGCATTACACTGAGCAGCACAACAGCCAGAGTTAAAGCAAAAACGGCATCGTATTCGATGGCGTTTTTTTCGGCCCACAACAAATTTCCGATCGAAGGATCAGAACGGGCAATGACTTCCGCAGCCACTCCGGCTTTCCAGGCAAAACCGAGACCGCCGGTCAGGGCAACCGAAATCTGCGGCAGAATGGAGGGCAGGGTGATTTCCTTTAAAATTTTGGCTTTGGACAGCCCCATGACTTCGGCCATTTCAATCAATTTGGAATCCAAATGCAGCAGGGCTTCTTCCGTGTTTCCCCAAACAATGGGAAACACCATTAAAAACGAAGTGAAAATCGGAATGGCCCCTTTGCTCAGCCACAAAAACAGCAGCAGGATAACCGAGGCAACCGGCACCGCCCGAACGCACCGCAGAACGGGGGCAAACAAAAATCGAAAAACCGGAAATCTGGCACTGAGGAAACCGCCGAACAGCCCCAAAACAACCGCCAGCGCATAGCCTTCGCAAATTCGCAGCAGTGAAAAGCATACCGCCCGATAAAAGGCGGGACGCCTAAGAAGGTGAAAAAAGGCTGTCAGGGTGGTAAGAGGGGTAGGGACGGCAATGAGCAGGTTACGGTTCAAAATCGTAACCGCAACCTGCCAGACAATCAGCCAGAAGAGCAACCCGAAAAGGACTTTCAGCCCCTTATTTTTCCACATAATAGAAATCGTCTGCCGGAAGTTTTCCGCCGATGGATTTCGGGTTGGCGTCAAACATTACTTTCAGATAGCCGGACAGGCCGGTTTTCATTTCCTGCCCGGTAACAAAGGTCAACCCGCAATCCGGAATGGCCTTGGTCGCGATGGCTGCTTTCGGGATAATGCCATAGGTTTCGCACAGGGTACCGGTTGCGGCAGCATCAGCCTTAGCAGCCTGGATGGATTCCTGATACTCGCTTAAAAACTGTTTGACCACCCCGGGATGTTCATTCAGGAATTCATTGCGAATAATTACGCAGCCCATCATCAGGGAACTCTCTTTGGAGATTTTGTTCCATTCGTCTGTCATATCAAACAGGGTGACGGCATCGCTGTTATTGACCTTCAGCATGGTGGCAACCGGCTGAGGAGCCAGAATCACCACTTCGGCGTCTTTGGCCCATACGCCGACCAGTTCGCTGCCTTCGGCGACAAATTCAATTTTAACATCCGAATCCGGATCCACTCCGTTGTTCTTTAAAACATAGCGGAGAATATATTCCGGGTTGGCCCCCTGGCCGGGAGCATAGATGGTTTTTCCTTTTAAATCGGCAATGGTTTTCACGGAATCATTTTTGGCAAGCAGGGAAAGCACGCCGGTGGTATTGACTGCCAGAACCGTTACCTTTCCTTCGGTTTTGTTATACAGGGCGGAGGCCATGTTGGTGGCTACCGCGGCAATATCGGCCTGCCCGCCGGAAACGGCCGCGACGATTTCGTCGTTGGCCGAAACACAGGTGAAGGTGTAGGTGTTTTTGGTTTCGCCTTTTTCGCTTTTGGCCCAAAGCTGTACCGCGCCGATTCCGGTCGGCCCGGAAAGAACATACACATTCGCGTGGCCGGTGGCGGGTTCTTCATTGGAAGAATCGTTCGAAGAAGTACTGCCACAGGCACTCAGGGAGAGCAGCAGAGCAAGGGAGAGCAGCAAAGCAAGTAGTTTTTTCATAGTCAAAATCCTTTCTTTTATCAAAAACGCCGGCGAAAAACCGGATCGCTTTTTTAATGAACAAACCAGGAATGATCCTGTTTTTCCAGCAGCCCGGAACGCTCCAGGGCATCCAGTTCACGGTACAGACTGGTCCGCCCGATACCGAGCGTTTTGGCCAGCAGCGTCATGCTGGAATTCAGAGTGAACCGCCCGGATTCATCCGCGTGACTGCACAGGTAGGCATATACCCGGGAACCGGCGGATTTTCCGGTGAAAACAGCAATTTTTTGGTTGAGCAGACAGATTCGGGAGGAAAGAAAAGCAATGTAGTGAACGGCGTACTGACTGTTCTGCTCGAAAAGATGCCGGAGGTCCTCTTCGCTTAAAAACAGAACCCGGGAATCCTTTTTTGCCGTAATCCGGCTGATATATTCTTCCCGCTTTCCGAACATGGAAGCAACTCCGAAACTGTCGGATTCACGAAAAACCGAAAGAACGGCTTTGGAATCGGTCGGAACCGCGGCAATAAGTTCCCCGCTCAGAACAATTCCCAGCGCCCGGCGGTATTCGGTTTCACTGTAAACGCAATTTCCCTTGCGGAAAGAACAAATACAGACCGAATCGGGCAAATCCGGCAACTGTTTCTCCCCTGCGAACAGAAAACTCTGCAGTAAAACAGCTTGATCCTGTTGGGTCATGGTGACCTCCTTTCCGGGAAACAACCGAACCAAATTCGGTATGGTAAAGGAAAAACGGTAATTAGTGTTCCAATTGGAACACTTTATGAATATTTTAGCGAAAAAAAGGCGGTTTGTCAACAGATTTTTTTACAAAAAGGTCTTTTCTTTTTCAAAACTTGTGCTATAATGAGT
>CAKSNI010000181.1 GCA_934476025.1 uncultured Eubacteriales bacterium
TGACAGAAAAAAGGGGGTGTGCTACAATATAGTTGTCCTGTTTCGCCTTTTGTTTCGCGGCTCTTGCGGAGGGAACTTATGAAAACATTCAAACAGTATCTCATTCTTTCGTTCGGTACGCTGTTGCTTACCTGTGGGGTTTATTTTTTTAAGATTCCCAACGGTTTTTCAACCGGTGGGGTAAGTGGCATCGGAACGCTTCTCGGCCGGCTTACCGTGATCACTCCGGCTACCTGGATTGCTGTGATCAATCTTTTTTGTCTGATTCTTGGCTTTCTCATATTGGGGCGGGAAACCGGAATACGCACCGTCTACTGCAGTCTGCTCTTTTCGGGATTAACGCAGGCCTTTGAATGGATCTTTCCGCTCCGGCATCCACTGACCGACCAACCCTTTCTGGAACTGGCTTACGCAATGCTGCTGACTTCGATCGGTTCAGCAATCATTTTTCATACCAGTGCTTCCTCCGGCGGAACCGATATTGTCGCGCTGATTTTAAAAAAATTCACCCATCTGAATGTCGGTAAAGCCCTTTTGTGCGTTGATTTCCTGATTGCCGCATCTTCGTTTTTGGTTTTTGGAATTCAGGTTGGCCTTTATTCCATGCTGGGGCTCTTTGCAAAGGCGTTTTTGGTTGACAGTGTTATCGAAAACATGAACAGCTGCAAATATTTTATGATTGTTACCACAAAACCGGACGAAATTGCCGACTTTATCATTCAGGAATTGCATCACGGTGCCACTCTTTTAAAGGCGACCGGTGCCTATACCTACGAAGACAAAACGGAACTGCATACCGTATGCAAGCGAATCGAGGCAATTCGTCTGCAGAAATTCGTTCGTCGGGTTGATCCTCACGCCTTTATAGTCATCACAACCAGCAGCGAAATCATCGGGCGTGGCTTTCGCGGAGTTTAAAAAGGCTCGCGTTTCATGACAATTTTTTGAACCTTTTCCATAAAAATCTTATCCCGTCTTTCGTTGACAGAATTCCTGCGATATGGTAAAATTTATAACAGATCCATTGCCGTTTTACGGCAAAACAGAGAGGATGATTATATGTGAAATGCGCTGCCGATCAAGTTTTTTCCGGTGAACGCGCCTTGTTTCAATCCAGGGATATGCGATTGGATCGCTGTATTTTTCATGATGGCGAGTCACCGCTGAAAGAATCGGAAAGCATCCGGCTGAACGGCTGTTTATTTCAATGGAAATATCCGCTATGGTACTGTAAAAACATTCAGGTTCAAAACAGCACCTGGTTTGAAAATGCCCGTGCCGGTGTTTGGTATACCCGGGATATTACGCTTGAAAATTGCCCGATTGATGCCCCGAAAAATTTCCGGCGCTGTGAAAATCTTCGCCTGACCGATGTTTCCTTTTCCAATGCGGCCGAAACTCTTTGGGAGTGCAACGGTGTTACCCTTGACCGGGTGACCGCCAAAGGGGATTATTTTGCCATGAACAGCCGTGAAATGGTGATTGACCATTTCACCCTTTACGGCAATTATTCTTTTGATGGCTGTGAAAATGTCACCATACGGAATTCCCGCCTTCTTTCAAAAGATGCCTTTTGGAACAGCCGGAATATTACAGTTGAAAATTCCTTCATTGCCGGGGAATACCTCGGCTGGAACTCCGAAAACCTGATATTGGATCATTGTACTATCGAAAGCCTGCAGGGGCTTTGTTATGCAAAAAATCTGATTTTGCGGAACTGTCGGCTGCTGAATACCACCCTGGCTTTTGAATACTCCCAGGTGGATGCCGTGATTTGCGGAAGGGTGGAGAGCATTCTCAATCCACAAGGCGGGAAAATCACCGCCGACGAAATCGGAAATTTGATTTTGGAAAAAGAGAAAATCGACCCGACCAAAACCGAAATTCAGTGTCCGAAAATTCTTAAAATTTCCGAAAGGCCGGATTATCATGTATGATTTTGATACCGTAATCAATCGCCGCCACACCGACTCTCTGAAATGGAATGTTCCCGACTCTGTTCTTCCGATGTGGGTAGCTGATATGGATTTTCGCACCTGCCCAGATATCATCCGTGCCGTGAGTGAAAAGGCTGCCTTGGGGATTTACGGATATACCGAAATATCCGATGCCTGGCGAAACGCCTACATTCATTGGTGGGAACGGCGCCATTCCGTTGTCTTTGATCCGGAATGGCTGATTTTTTGCACCGGAGTGGTTCCGGCCATCTCTTCGATAGTACGAAAATTAACAACCCCGGCTGAAAAAGTAGTGATTCTTACCCCGGTTTACAACATTTTTTATAATAGTATTTTAAACAACGGTCGGGTCGTTTCGCAATGTCCGCTCCACTATGACGGTACTGAATATTTTATTGATTTTTCAGCCCTTGAAGAAAGGCTTTCCGATCCACAGGCAACCCTGATGATTCTGTGCAATCCGCAGAACCCGGTCGGGAAAATCTGGGACCGGAAAACCCTGGCCGAAATCGGTCGCCTTTGTGCACAAAACGGTGTCACCGTTCTTTCCGATGAAATCCACTGTGATTTAACCGATCCGGGGTGTGAATATGTTCCGTTTCTCAGTGCTTCACCGGTTTGTCGGGAAATTTCCGTCACCTGCATTGCTCCCACCAAAGCCTTTAATCTCGCCGGACTTCAGACTTCGGCGGTAGTTGTCCCCGATTCTATTTTGCGAAACCGAGTGAACCGTGCTCTGAATACCGATGAAGTAGCGGAACCAAACTTTTTTGCCTGCACCGCCGCAATCGCTGCTTTTGAAAAAGGGGAGCCCTGGCTGAATGAAGCGCGCCAATACTTATCCGACAACAAACAAACCGTTCGAAACTTTATTTCCCATCATATCCCGCAGTTAACGGTAACCCCCTCTGATGCCACCTATTTACTGTGGATCTATTGCGGAAAAATCGCAAAAGCCAAGGAACTGACTGCCTGGCTGCGGACCAAAACCGGTTTGTTTCTCAGCGTGGGGGATGCCTACGGAGGAAACGGATCCGATTTTCTGCGTATGAATGTTGCCTGCCCGCGAAGCATTCTGACCGACGGGCTGAAACGCCTGGAGGCTGGTATATCTGCCTACTGTAAGGAGAAGGAATCCTAATGGAAAACGCACTGAAAAAATTGCAATCCACCTTAGCGCCCGGAGAAGGCTATCGCATTGACAGCCCGGCTAACCGGCTTTATTTAACCGGTTTTGAAAGCAGCGATGGGGTGATTCTCATTTCCCACGAATCCGCCGCTCTGTTTGTAGATTTTCGCTATTATGAAATGGCCTGTCACAAGGTAACCGATATGGAAGTCATTCTC
>CAKSNI010000182.1 GCA_934476025.1 uncultured Eubacteriales bacterium
TCCAAACGACTGCTTGACCTGATGATTCATTCGATTTATACCAATCCCGATATTTTTCTTCGGGAAATTATTTCCAACGCCAGCGACGCTTCCGATAAACTGCATTATCTGTCGCTGACCGATGAAGCCGCCCGGAAACAAATGGGCGAACTTTCCATCGATATCCTTCCGGATTCCGAGGCACGCACTCTTACGGTAAGGGATCACGGCATCGGGATGACGAAGGAAGAACTGGAAAATAACCTGGGCACCATCTGCAAGAGCGGTTCTTTGCAGTTCAAGGAAGATATGAGCGAAGAGGAACAGAAGGAAGCGGTTCATATCATCGGCCAATTCGGTGTTGGGTTTTATTCCGCCTTTATGGTCAGTGACCGGGTAACGGTGATCACCCGTTCGTATAAAGACGAAACCGGCTATCGCTGGGAAAGTGACGGGGCCGACGGCTATACTGTCAGCGAATGTGAAACCGACGGCGTTGGGACAACGGTGATCATGCATCTGCGTCCGGATAACGAAAACGAAAAGTTTTCCGATTATCTTTCGGAATATAAGCTGAGAAACCTGATTAAAACCTATTCCGATTATATCCGCTATCCGATTCGTATGCCGGTCCAAAAAACCCGTGAAGTCGGTGAAGGGGAGGAAAAGAAAACCGAAACCTACACCGAAACCCAAACCATTAACAGCATGGTTCCGGTCTGGAAAAAGCAAAAATCGGAACTCAAAGAGGAAGAAACCGACGAGTTTTACGAAAATACCTTCCATGACTTTGCCAAACCGCTGTTCACCATCCGGGTTTCCGCCGAAGGGGTGGTGTCTTATGATGCCCTTTTGTTTATCCCCGAAAAAGCCCCCTATGATTACTATACCAAAGAATACGAAACCGGTCTGAAACTGTATAACAGCGGCGTGATGATTATGGAAAAATGCCGTGAACTGGTTCCGGAGTATTTCCGGTTTGTACGCGGCGTGGTGGACACCCAGGATCTTTCTCTGAATATTTCGCGTGAAATGCTGCAAAAGGATGCCAATTTGCAGATTATTGCCAAAAATGTGGAAAAGAAGATTCGCTCCGAACTGAAAAACGTGATGGAAAAGGATCGGGAAAAATACGAAAAATTCTATCGGGCATTCGGGCTGCAGCTGAAATACGGAACGGTTTCCAATTACGGAATGAATAAAGAGAAACTCAAGGATCTGCTCCTCTTTTATTCCATGAACCAAAAGAAATTGATCAGTCTGGCGGAATATACCGCACAGATGCCGGAGGATCAGAAGTATATTTATTACGCCTGTGGGGATGATGTTGCCCGGATTCGTGAATTGCCGCAGGCCGAACCCCTCAAAGCGAAGGGGTACGATATGCTCTGCCTGAGTGATGAAGTGGATGAGTTCGTTATGAACATCCTGCAAAACGAAGGCGGAAAGGAGTTTGTTTCCATCAACTCCGAAAAAGCCGATCTGCTGGACGACGAGGCCAAAAAAGCCGCGGAACAAACCCAGGAAAACGAGAAAGAACTGCTGGCGTTCGTAAAGGATACACTGGGAATCAGCGATGCCGTGATTTCCAAAAAGCTGAAAACCCACCCGGTTTGTCTGACCGCCAAAGAGGGTGTGACGCTGGAAATGGAAAAATACTTTGCGTCAATGCCGGGGGCGGACGCCAATCGGATGAAAGCGGAACGCGTGCTGGAACTGAATCCGAATCATAAGGCTTTTGCGGCTTTGAAAAAGGCCTACGAAACCGATCGGGAACGGGCCGGAACACTTTGCGAAATTTTGTACGATCAGGCGTTGCTGATTGCCGGGCTGCCGATTGAAAATCCGAGCGATTATGCCGAAAAGGTATGCAGTTTGTTTGAATAAACCATTTGCTTCCCTTGTGCACGGGGCCCGATTTCGGGCCCCGCATTTTTTATGATTCACCAAAAAGGCCGCCGCCGCATAGGGTGTAAAGCGGGACACGCTGAAAAACGGTTTCAGCGCTGTTTCGCGCAATGAAAGGAATGAGGGAATCCACATGGCAACTTTTAACAATCAGGCAGCGCTTTCGTACCGCGGCGGCACAACTCTTTCGAATGTTGTGACCGGGGAACTGGTCGAAGTGTTGTCTATGACCAAAACCGCCGTGAATTCTTCCTATAACCAGGGGGACACGGTATCGTATATCATCAGCCTTCTCAACACTTCTTCGGCCGACATTGCCGGGCTGACCCTGCAGGACAATCTGGGTTCGTATCTGTTCGGAACAACCACGCTAACCCCATTGGCTTATGAAACCGGGAGTGTCCGGTATTATACCAACGGGGTGCTGCAGACTGCTCCGACGGTAACAGCCGGGCCGCCGCTTCGTTTTTCCGGCATTACCGTCCCGGCCGGCGGCAATGCGACCGTTGTTTATGCGGCGCGGGTTAATGAGTATGCTCCGCTGGGAGAATCCGGCAGTGTGACCAATACGGTGACGGCTTCGGCCGACGGAACCATTACGCCGGTAACGGCAACCGAAACCGTTGCGTCCGAAAGCAGTCTGGCTTTACGGATTCTGAAATCCATGTCGCCGACGGTTGTTTCGGAAAACGGCACCCTGACCTATACCTTTACGGTAGAAAACAGCGGCAGTACCGCAGCTACGGCGGCCGATTTGATTGCGCTGACCGATACCTTTGATCCGGTGCTTCGCAATATTTCCGTTTCGTATAACGGCACCAATTGGGCCACCCCGACCAATTACACCTACGACGCAACCACCGGTGCGTTTGCCACGGTTGCCGGGCAGATTACCGTTCCGGCGGCCACCTTTGCTCAGAATCCGACCACCGGAGCTTATACCGCTACCCCCGGAACCGCCGTTTTGACGGTTACCGGAACGGTTTGATTGATGCAACCCATTCCCGGGAGCCCACGGCTCCCGGGAATTTTTTTGGCGCGGGAATTGTCAAAGCGGAAAACTTATGCTATAATAAGAGCAATGTTTTCAAAAAAGGAGAATGTCTGTGTCGTTTCCCTTGGAAAGAATTCGGAATTTTTGTATTGTTGCCCATATTGATCACGGGAAATCCACCCTGGCCGATCGGATGCTGGAACTGACCGATTCGGTTGAAAAGCGGGATATGGAAGATCAGATTCTTGACAGTATGGATCTGGAACGGGAACGCGGAATCACCATCAAGGCGCACGCGGTTACTCTATACTATACCGCTTCCGATTCGGTGCAATATGAACTCAATTTAATTGACACACCGGGCCATGTGGACTTTAACTACGAGGTTTCC
>CAKSNI010000183.1 GCA_934476025.1 uncultured Eubacteriales bacterium
GTTATAAGGATTCGACCGATGCCGAAACCGGAAAAAACACCATTGTTTTATCCGGAAAGCCGGTTGTTTTTACCGTGACCCTCAATTCTCTCAAACGGCCCGGCACTCAGGTGGAT
The DNA here is from genome assembly GCA_934476025.1 of uncultured Eubacteriales bacterium. Taxonomy (GTDB): domain Bacteria; phylum Bacillota; class Clostridia; order Oscillospirales; family Acutalibacteraceae; genus SIG607. The sequence goes on from CAKSNI010000183.1 coordinate 117, forward strand.
GATGCTTTTGCCAAACGGGCCGGTTATGACTCTTCCGACGCTTACATGGAACACGCAACGCTGGAAGCGAAGAAAAATTATCTGTACGATTATCTAATCCAGAATTCCGAAATTCTCGGTACACCGGCCGACAACGAAAAAACCGGCTATGAATTTTACAAGAACTATTATACCAGCATGGCCTCTCAATACGGAATGACCTTTGAGAGCTTTCTGACTTCCAATTCCTTGGATGAAGCCGGATTCAAAAAAGAAGTTCTGAAGCCGGAACTGATTATGTATGCGGTATTTGATCACTATAAACTGAAGGTGACCAAAAAGGAAGTAGACGATAAAATTGCGGAAATGGCCGAAGAACTTTCCTCGGATGCCGCAACGATCGAAGAACAGTACACCCGCTACTATGTTGAATATCTGGTGGTGTGCGAAAAGGCGCTGGATCGCCTTTGTGAGAAATTGGGCTGATTGTTCGGAAAAGCGGGATGATGGCAGAAAAGAAATGATTTTTGCCTTTGTCCCGTTTTGCTTTTTTCATTCCGACTCAAAACATATTTTCCCTTGAAACGGAATACCATGAATGGAGAGTACACGCAGCCAAGGGTGTCCTCACATTTTTGCCGGGAAGGAGGGAGTTTATGCCAAAAGTGGTTTGGAGTTGGCGGTTAAGCGAACGGCGGAAAAAGAAAAAAACTTCGGCAGCTTCGGTCGAATTCGCGCAAAGAGCTATTTCCAGGAGAATCCGATTGCTTTCTGCTGCGGGATGTGTGATCCTTGTGTTGGCACTGCTTTCAAACGGGAAAACGGAACGGGCTGCTTTGGTTTCGGCCCCCTCAGTCATACAGGAAAGAACGGTAATCCTGGATGCCGGGCACGGCGGCTTTGATGGTGGAGCCATTGCCGCCGACGGCACTTCGGAAAAGGATATTAATCTGCATATTACCCTGCAACTGGGAGAGTATTTGCGGCTGTGCGGCTATCGGGTGGTTTATACCCGAACGGAGGACACCGCAACAGACACCATTCCGGGCGCTTCGGTTTCCCGACGAAAAGTCGATGATATGAAGCAGAGGCTTTCCTTTATGAAAGAAAATCCGGACGCTGTTTTTATCAGCATTCATCTTAACAAATTTACAGCCGGAAATGTCAGCGGGACCCAGGTTTTTTATTCCGATCGTGTTTTGCAGTCCAAAATTCTCGGGCAATGCATTCAAAATGCCGTTGTTCGTCAGCTTCAGCCGGAGAATACCCGTTCCTCTAAAAAAGAAGGCCGGAACACCTATCTTTCCCGAAACGCCACCGTTCCCTTTGCTATTGTCGAATGTGGCTTTTTGAGCAATACGCGGGAGTTGGCTTTGCTGAAACAGCCGGAATATCAGGATGAATTGGCCTATTGTATTTTCGGAGGAATTCTGGACTATTTTTCCGCTCAAAGCGGTTTCTGATTCGGAATTGACTCATGATCAGGAAAGGAAGTAAAAAAGTTGAAGAATCAAACGGAATTTGTTTGTCGGGAATGCGGACAACGCTACGCAAAGTGGGCCGGACGCTGTGACCGGTGCGGTGCCTGGAATACACTGGAAGAACATCTCATTGTCAAAAATGCCGCTCCATCTCGTCAATCGGCCGCCTCTTTTGAAAAGAAAGCCCGTTCATTGGCAGAAATCGGGCAGGAAGAGGAGGAACGCATTTCGGCCGGAATCCGGGAGGTTAACCGGGTACTGGGCGGCGGAATCGTAAGGGGTTCGGTGGTTTTGATCAGCGGCGATCCCGGCATTGGAAAATCCACCATCCTGTTGCAGATTGCCGAACACTTTCCAAAAGATAAATCGGTTTTGTATGTATCCGGGGAGGAATCGGCTTCTCAGATAAAACTGCGGGCCCAGCGCTTGGGGGTACGCAACGAAAATCTGAAATTGATGACCGATACCGACACACTGGGAATTTGTGAATATATCCAGTCAAACCTGCCCGATTTGGTGATTATCGATTCAATCCAAACCATGCAGATTGCCGACATTCCTTCTTCGCCGGGGAGCATTGTTCAGGTTCGGGAATCGGCCAATGCATTTTTCAGGGTGGCCAAAACCACCTCGATTCCGATCTTTATAGTGGGCCACATCAACAAAGGGGGAGAAATTGCCGGCCCGAAAATTCTTGAACACATTGTGGATACCGTGTTGTATTTCGAAGGGGAGCGCAATCAGTCCTACCGAATTTTGCGCGCCATAAAAAACCGTTTCGGCTCAACCAACGAAATCGGGGTTTTTGAAATGCGGGATACCGGGCTGTGCGAAGTGGAAAACCCTTCTGCGGTCCTTCTTTCCGGTCGGGCTAAAGAAATTCCGGGCAGTTGTATTACCTGCGTTATGGAAGGAACCCGTCCGCTTTTAGCCGAAGTGCAGGGGTTGGTGGCTTCTTCCGGCTTTGGAAACCCAAGACGGGTTTCCACAGGGTTCGATTATAACCGCCTCAATTTGTTGTTGGCGGTTTTAGAAAAAAGATCGGGGCTGCACTTTTCCAACCTGGACACCTATTTGAATGTAGCCGGAGGAATTCGTTTGGATGAACCGGCTGCCGATCTTGCGGTGGCGATATCACTTTGCTCGGCTTTGCGGGATGTTCCGGTGGACGAAGGACTGATTGCTTTTGGAGAAATCGGGCTTTCCGGTGAATTACGAAGCGTGCCGAATGTACTGATCCGGATTGCCGAAGCGCAGCGTCTTGGGTTCCGCCAGGTGTTGCTCCCGAGAAGTTGTCGGAATCAACTGGAGGGGCAATCCTTTGATATTGAACTACTGCCCGTTCCCTCTCTGGGGGCCGCGCTCAAATTGATCGGTCGATGAGTCCTCCCGATTCTGATAATAAGGGCACATTTTGCGCGGATCATTGATTTTGGTGGGGCGCAGCAAATCGCAGTACCCGTTATTTTGGTATTTGCAGTCTTCACTGCAGGAAATGAGCGTCATTGGGACTTCCCGCTTTCTTGCTTTTTATTCTATTTTCCCCGCATTTTTCGTTTTATGCATTCTTGGTGATATGAAAAGCCCGGGCCGTACCATTTGGTACGGCCCGGGCTCAGTCTGTCGAAAAAGTCCAGCAAAAGCTGGGCTTTTTTACGTAAATATGGTATAATAGAAACGGTGATGAAAGT
>CAKSNI010000184.1 GCA_934476025.1 uncultured Eubacteriales bacterium
TCCGAAAAACGAAGACATTGTGTGCAACGTCTGCAAGAAAAAACAGATGACCAACACCCGTGCGGCCGGCTCGGATGAAGCACTGCGTTTGACCCCGCCGTCGGTTATGAGCCTGGAACAGTCTTTGGAATTTATCAAAGACGATGAATTGGTGGAAATCACTCCGAAGAACATTCGTCTGCGCAAACGGATTCTGAACAAGGAAGCCCGCATGAAATACGAAGCCCGGAAAAAGGCATGAGTAACATCGTTGTTTTGGACCTGGAATGGGATAGTGCCTATTTTGTTGCTCATCACCGTTTTGTCAACCAAATTGTTCAGATTGGCGCAATTCGGCTGGATGAGCGGCTGAATATCACGGACAGCTTTTGCGAAACCGTCCGATCCTCGCTTACCAAAAAGCTAACCGGCCGTTTTACCACACTAACCGGGATCACCTCCCGTGAAATGCTGGCCGGCATTCCTCTTTCCGAGGCCTTTCGCCGGTATAATCGCTGGGTAGGGGAGAATCCAATTACCTACACCTACAGCACTTCCGATTTATATACCATTCTGGAAAATGAATCCTTGTTGCTGGATTCGACCCTTTCGTTGAAAATCGGAAAATATGTGGATTTGCAGAGCTATGTGCAGTCCCGAATGCGGGAGGCGGGCTTTGAAATTTCTTCACAGATTTCACTGGAAAAAGCAGCGGAAATGCTGGATATTCAGCATGATCGGCTGAATCTGCATATGGCAAAAGATGATTGCATTCTTTCGGCGGCTCTGTTGCGCCGATTCTATTCCGAGGAATCGGTCCGACCGTTTATCAAAGATACAGCCAATCCGGAATTTTATCGTCGTCTTACCTTTAAATCCTATCATCTTTCCAATTTGAAAGATGATCGCATTAAGCCGAAAGATTTGCAGTTCTGCTGTGATAAGTGCGGCCTGCCCGCAAAATGCATAACGAAGTGGAAATATCGGAACGGATGGTTTTCTGCCAACTTCCGCTGTCCGGAATGTAAAAGAATGTTTATCGGTCGGGTCTCCTTCAAACAAACCTATGACGATTTATTGGTAAAGCGCCGCATTGTTGATGTAAAAGCGGTTGAAAAGCGAAAAGCGGAAGGGGAAAAACTGAAAGCGGTGGAAAAGAAAAATGGCTCGTCTGTGCAATGATTGTCCTCGAAAATGTAATGCCATGAGAACCGCCGACGGAAACATCGGCGGTTTTTGCCGTTCGGGCGATTCCGTAAAAATGGCCCGGGCTGCTCTGCATTTCGGTGAGGAACCTTGCATCAGTCATTCCGGTGGATCGGGAACGATCTTTTTTTCCGGTTGCACCCTTCGCTGCGTGTATTGCCAGAACGATGTTATCAGTCACCGGCAATTCGGAAAAACCGTTTCGGTTCAGCGGATAGCGGATATTATGCGAGAATTGGAAGAGCAGGGGGCCGACAATATCAATTTTGTCAGCGGCTCTCATTATATTCACGCCATTCGGGAAGCACTTCATCGTTATCACCCGTCTATTCCAACCGTATGGAACAGTGGGGGATATGATTGTTCGGAAATGATTGCCGAAAACTTATTCGACATTTATTTGATGGATTTAAAATATCTGAGTTCCGAGCGTGCTGTCCGGTATTCCTTTTGCCCGGATTACCCCCAAGCGGCGACCCGGGCAGTTTTGGCAGCCTATCGGAATTGTCAACAACCCATTTATGACTCGAATGGAAGAATGCTCAAGGGGCTGATTGTGCGCCATCTGGTTTTGCCGTTCGGCACCGCCGAAGCCATTCGGGTGATTCAGTGGTTCGCCCAAAACACGCCGAAGGCTGTTTTTAGTCTGATGGCGCAATACACCCCCTGTACAAATCTTACTTCCTTTCCGGAAATCAATCGCAAAATCACGAAAAGGGAATATCGGAAGGTGACGGACGCCCTTTTGAGTTCCGGAATTGAAAATGCTTATGTTCAGGATCTTTCCAGCGGAAAAAAGTCTTATATTCCGTACTTTGATCTGACCGGCGTATGATACGCGGCATTTGTTTTCAGTTTGTTCACAGAAATTCACATTGATTTCATAACATGGTGATTTTGAATGAAATCACCATGTTTTTTCGGCAACAATTCTGCAAAAATACCCTTGTATTTTGTCTGAAAATCGGTATAATAAATTATAAAGATTAAAAGGAGGAAAAGTGTTTTATGGAAACATACAATCTTGAAAAATTGGGCATTCTCAATCCGAAAGCTGTATACCGTAACCTGACTCCGGCTCAGTTGACCGAAGCGGCTCTTCGCAGAGGCGAGGGAACTTTGAGCAACACCGGTGCTCTGGTTGTTAAAACCGGGAAATACACCGGCCGTTCGGCTCAGGACAAGTTTATTGTAGATTCTGAAGGAGTTCATAACGATATTGCCTGGGGTAAGGTAAACAAGCCGATTTCCCAGGAAAAATTCGATGCGCTGTATTCGAAGGTGGTAGCTTACCTGCAGAACCGCGAAATCTTTATTTTCGACGGATTTGCCGGCGCTGACCCCAAATACACCAAATCCTTCCGCATTGTCAATGAACTGGCTTCTCAGAACCTGTTTATTCATCAGTTGCTTCGGCGTCCGTCGGCCGAGGAACTGGCTTCTTTCGAAGAAGATTATACCATCATTGCTGCTCCGGGCTTCAAATGCTGCCCTGAAATCGACGGCACCCGCAGTGAAGCAGCAATTATTATTGACTATGAAAAACACATTGTCCTGATTGCCGGCACTCAGTATTCCGGTGAAATTAAGAAGTCCGTTTTCTCGGTCATGAACTATATTCTTCCGAAAATGGGCGTTTTCCCGATGCATTGCTCGGCCAATATCGGTCATGACGGCGATGCGGCTGTGTTCTTTGGTCTTTCCGGTACCGGTAAAACCACTCTGTCGGCCGATCCGAACCGCAAACTGATCGGTGATGACGAACATGGTTGGGCTGATGACTCGGTATTCAACTTCGAAGGTGGCTGCTATGCAAAATGCATCAACCTTTCCAAAGAAGGCGAACCGGAAATCTATAATGCCATCAAATTCGGCGCCCTGGTAGAAAATGTTGTTATGGATCCGGACACCCGTGAATTTGATTTCGACGATGATTCTCTTGCGGTGAACAGCCGTGTCGGTTATCCGATTGAATATATTCCGAATGCGGAACTTTCCGGTATGTCCTCGAGCGTTCCCAAAACGGTTATTTTCCTGACTGCCGATGCTTATGGGGTTCTTCCTCCGATCTCCAAA
>CAKSNI010000185.1 GCA_934476025.1 uncultured Eubacteriales bacterium
GTGTGCTGCTGGCGGCCTTTCTTCTGCTTCCGTCGGCGTATGCCGTGATGCAGAACAGCCGGGTGGGTGAATTGACCAGCGGATGGGGTGCCATTTTATACGGAAAGGAACAAATTTATTTCAATATTCTGGAATGCCTTTTCTTTCCGCCCGATCTGCCGGCCCGTCCGGTGTTTTGCCCGGGGGCCAATGTCAAATGGTCCTCTCTCGGTGCCTGGCTCCCGGTATTCAGCATGACCGGGGTAATTGCCTTCTGTCAGAGCCGGAAAGGGCATTGGCTCAAACGCATGCTCTGCATTTCGGCGTTTATGGCGGCGGTTCCGGTGCTGAACAGTCTGTTTTACGCGTTGAATGATTCCTATTACGCCCGTTGGTTTTATATGCCGATTTTGCTGATGTGTCTGGCTACCGCTGTGACCATGGAAGAAAAAGATATTTCCTGGAACAGCGGATTTCGGTGGACGTTCGGCATTACGGCAGCCATTGCCGCGGTGGTGGGGCTGTTTCCGCAAAAGAAAGAAGGAAAATGGGCTTTCGGCCTTTATACCGATGCCGGTGATGCCGATAACATCTACTTTTATCGCTTTTTGATTGCGGTGGCTCTGGCCATTCTCGGGTTGCTTTTCTGCCGGTTGCTGATTTCTCTGAAAAAGAAGGATTCCGTCCGCTTCTATGCGGCTTCGCTGAGCTGTGTAATGATTTTCTCGGCCGTGACGGGCGCGGTGTTTTTGGCAGAGGGAAGTTCTCATTCGTATGATATCAATACCGTTATGATTCCGCAGCTGATTGAAGGAGAAGTTCGGCTCGGCGATGCGGAAACCGGCGAAGAATATCGAGTGGACTTTTATGACGGGGTGGATAACAGCGGAATGTATCTCGGGCTGCCGACCATTCAGGCATTTCATTCGGTGGTTTCACCGTCGATTATGGATTTCTATTCCTTTATCGGGGTAAAACGCGATGTGGCCAGCCGTCCGGATGTTTCGTACGGTTCCCTGCGGGATCTGCTGTCGGTGAAGTATCTGTTGAACCGGACGGGCGGAGAGAGTTTTCTTGACGAAAACAACCGCACCCGTATGCCGGATTACCTGTATCGGAAAACCGACGGCGGTTATTATATTTATGAAAATCTGGATTATATTCCCTACGGTTTTTCGTATGACTATATGATTCGCAAATCCGACTGCATCGAGGAATACCGGGATTCTCAGCGCTGCGATATCATGCTCAAAGCGGTGGTACTGGAAGATGAAGAGGCCGATCGGCTGTCGGAGATCCTGACCGACTTTTCTCAGGTGAATACCCCGGTTGGCCCGACCCCCGATTTCAGCACCGATGGCTTTTACAGTGATGAAAACAACGCCCAAACTTCTTCACCGGAATTGTCGGAGGATCCGGCATCCGGCGGAAGTGAGGAAAATTCTTCCGAAACCCGGCCGGCCGACGCTTCGGATTCTTCGGGCGGCGCCTCCGCTTCTTCGGGCACCGATTCAAACAGGCAGGAAGAATACCGGGTTTCCAAAAAAACCGATGCCGAAACTCTTTCGGCCGATGCCCGCCATTTGGCGGAAAGCTCGGCGTACTATTATCAGAGCGACCGAACCGGTTTTACGGCCAGGGTAACGCGGGAAAAGGATTCTCTGGTCTTTTTCTCGGTTCCTTACAGTGAAGGGTTTACGGCAACGGTCAACGGTTCCCCGGCGGAAATTATCCGGGCCAATGTCGGGTTTATGGCGGTGGTGGTTCCGGCCGGCGACAGTACCATCCGGTTTTCCTACCATACGCCGATGCTTCGGGAAGGAATCATTCTCAGCATCGGAGCGCTCTGCATCCTGTTGATTTATTGGTTTGTCAGTTTCCTCGCCAAAAAGAACAGCAGGCGGAAGGAAGTCCATCCGGAGGGCGAAGCGCTTTTGAAAAAATGGTGCGGAGAAAATGCTCTGGAAAATCCTTTGCAGGACTTAAAGGATTCCCGACCGGAATTTTTCCGTGAGCAGAAAGAACCGGAGTCAAAAAGCCTTCTTGACGACTTGCCGGAAGATTTTTCGGGCTATCAGGTTTCCCGGCGGCGGTATCATTCCTTTTCGGTGGATATGACGGCCGGGCTGCCGGAAGAAAAAGGGAAATCATCGCCGAAAAATGACGAAAACGGCGAAAAGTCTATTGACAAAGGCCCCAACGGGTAGTACAATGAATGCGGAAATGAAAAGGGGAGCTGGGCAAACCCGGCTGAGAGGAAGTTTGGTACTTCGACCCACAACCTGATGCGGATAATGCCGCCGTAGGTGTTTTTGCTTACTCATGGTTTGTTGCGTCCCCACGGAATTTCCGTGGGGAATTTTCATTTTCGGAAAGGAAAAAACATGAAAAAAGGAAACCTGAAAAAACTGACGGTCTGCGCGGTGCTGATAGCTCTCGCAACGGCGCTTTCCTTCGTAACCATCTGGGAAATGCCGTTCGGCGGTTCGGTTACGCTGCTGTCCATGCTGCCGATTGTACTGATTCCGATCCTTTACGGAACGGGATGGGGAATGGTTTCGGCCTTTTTGTATTCGGTCATTCAGTTGGCCTGCTCGCTCGGGAAACTGATGAGCTGGGGGCTGACTCCGAGCGTGTTCATCGGGGCGGTATTGCTGGATTATCTGGTGGCCTTCAGCCTGCTCGGTCTGGCCGGCCTGTTCCGCAATAAGGGCTTTTTCGGCGTGATGGGCGGTGTTTCTTTGGTATTGGTGCTGCGCTTTACCAGCCACTTTTTGTCGGGTGTGATTCTGTGGGCAAACTTTGAAGAATTTGTCGCGTTCGGTCATTCCTGGGTGAATCATCCGGCCCTGTATTCTCTGTGCTACAACGGAATGTTTATGCTGCCGGAACTGGCACTGACCCTGATCGGCGCGGCCGTGCTGTACAAAACCGGAACCGTTGACCGCCTGAGAAAGGAAACCGCTCAATAAATTTTTTATTGACTTTTGGCCGACCGTTGGGTATAATCTACAATGATAGGCTATGTCAGATGGAAAACGCGAGGTCTTACCCCGCGTTTTCCATCTCAGGGGCGTAGCTCAAACACCGCGCGCGAAAAGGAGGGAATCGGTTATGGCTATGAAAAGAACATATCAGCCCAAAAAACTGCACCGTCAGAAAGTTCACGGCTTCATGAAGAGAATGTCTACCGCCAACGGCCGCAAGGTTCTGGCCCGTCGCAGAGCCAAAGGCAGAAAGCAGCTCAGCTACTGAGTCTGTT
>CAKSNI010000186.1 GCA_934476025.1 uncultured Eubacteriales bacterium
GCCGTCGGAAGATGAAGTCGGTGTAATCAACGGGCTCGCCTGGACAAGCGTCGGCGGTGAAATGATGCAGATGGAAGTGGCGGTCGTCCCGGGGAGCGGAAAACTGGAACTGACCGGTTCTCTCGGCGATATCATGCAGGAATCCGCCAAAGCGGCCGTCACCTATGTTCGTTCCTGCGCCGAGAATTTGGGCATAGAGCAGGATTTTTACAAAACCAAAGATATTCATATTCACGCCACCGAAGCCGCCATTCCGAAAGACGGCCCCAGCGCCGGTGTCACCATGACCACCGCCCTGGTTTCTGCCTTAACAAAGCGTCCGATTCGTCGGGATGTTGCCATGACCGGGGAAATTTCCATTCGCGGCCGGGTGCTTCCGATCGGAGGCCTGAAAGAAAAATCCATGGCCGCTTACCGGAGCGGTATCAAAAAAGTCTTTATTCCTTTTGACAATGTTTCCGATCTGGATGAAGTGGACGAAGCCGTCAAAAAGAAGATTGAGTTTATTCCGGTAAAATACGAAAAGGAGATCCTGAATCAGGCGTTGATCTAATGAATCGTTATCAAAATGCACAATTTGAAGCCGCATTCGGAACAGCGTCACAGCTTCCTGAAAGCACCCTTCCCGAAATATGCTTTTCAGGCCGTTCCAATGTCGGAAAATCCACCCTTATCAACAAAATTGTCGGCCGTAAGGCCCTGGCCCGAGTCAGCAACAAACCCGGAAAAACCGTTACGGTCAATTTCTACCGGCTGAGCGACTCCCGGCTAATCGATCTGCCCGGCTATGGGTACGCCAAAGTTCCTTTCAGCGAACGAACCCGTTGGTCTGATTTGATGGAAAGCTATTTCCGCAGCGGCCGCAGGATCTGTCAGGTTTTTCAACTGATTGATATGCGGCATCCACCAACCGAATTTGACCTTTCCATGCTGGAATTTTTGGTTCGGTACCGCCTGCCCTTCACCATAGTTTTGACCAAAGCGGACAAATTGAATGTCGCTCAGAGAAACGAGCGGCTTTCCAACATCCGCCGGGAATTATCAACCGGCGAAGCAGTTCCGATTCTTCCCTTTTCCGGTGTAACCGGTGAAGGCGCTGACGCCATCCGGGAAGCCATTGAGGCAGCGATTTCCCATGAATAATCTACTGCTGCCGATGCAGGAAAATCTTTGGATTTTTCTGGTGCTTTTCTATGGCATCTGCAAAGGGATTCGGGAAATCATTAAGAAAAAATCCTTAGAAAAGAATACGGCAGCCGAAGTGCTTCTGTTTTATACCTTTCTGAGTGTTCTTCTGGTTCTGCCTCATTCCAAAGATGCGTTTCAGATCGGGAGCTGGCAACTGCTGTTGTGGATATTCCTGAAATCCACCGTCATTTTTACCGGATGGACCCTCGGGTTCACCGCCCTCTCTCAATTGCCGGTCAGCCTGTTTGGGATTTTGGAATTGTCCGGAATTTTGTTTTCTACCCTGCTTGCCATCCTCTTTTTAGGTGAACGGCTCAGTTTTTTCAACGCGGTCGGCCTTGTTTTCGTTTGTCTGGGGCTTTACCTTTTGAAACGGCGCAAAAATACCCCCACGGCGGCTTTGGACGATGCTTCTGCCCCTTCCAAAAATGCCCACTTTGTTTTGATGGCCTTTGCCTACGCCTTATGCAACTCCATTTCCGGAACAATTGATAAATACCTGCGTTCTGACAATCGGGTCAGCATCAATCAATTGCAGTATTGGTTTATGCTCTTTTTACTGATTGAATATGCTGCCTATTTCCTGATCCGCCGAATTCCGATCCGTCCGGCCTCCTTGATTCGGAATTATTGGGTTTATCTGCTGGCAATCCTTTTGATCCTTGGGGACCGAGCTTTGTTTTGGGCCAATGCCGGCGCCAGTCGGGTTACCGTAATGACTTTATTAAAACAAAGCTCAGCGGTTTGCTCTGTCATTGGCGGCCGTTTGGTTTTCCACGAAAAAGGAATTGGACGAAAACTCATTTGCACCGGGATTATTTTAGTCGGTATTGCCATCACTGCCTTTTTTGGCTAAATCCTTCCGAAATTTTCGAATTTCACTTGACAACCCGTTTCTTAACTTTTAAAATAAAAGAAAAAATATTAGTGAGGTGCTTTTTATGAAATTAGGAGTTTTGACCAATATGCTCGGTACCGAACCGTTGGAAGATGCGCTGAAATATTTCCATTCTCTCGGCATCGAAATGGTTGAAATCGGCTGCGGCGGATATCCGGGAACTCAGCATGCTGATCCGGATGTTTTGCTTCATGACGAAAAAGCTTTGCAGGCTTTTCGGGATACCATTCAGAAATATGATATGGAAATCAGTGCCCTTTCCTGTCACGGAAATCCGGTACATCCAAACCGCGAAATTGCCGAAGGCTATGACCAGGCTTTCCGCAAAACCGTTTTGTTAGCGGAAAAGCTCGGAATTCATCAAATCAACACCTTTTCCGGCTGCCCGGGTGACTGTGAAAAGTCAGAAAACCCCAACTGGGTTACCTGTGCGTGGCCGCCGGAATATGCCAAAGTTGTCAAATGGCAGTGGGAAGAAGTTTTGATTCCCTATTGGAAAAAAGCGGTTGCCTTTGCGGGTGAACACGGTGTTGACAAAATTGCTTTCGAACTACACCCGGGCTTCTGCGTTTACAATACCGAAACCATGCTCCGTATTCGCCAGGCCGTCGGTCCGCAGCTCGGTGCCAATCTGGATCCGAGTCACCTGATCTGGCAAGGGATGGATCCGGTAGCGGTCATTCGGGAACTCGGTAAAGAAAATGCCATCTTCCATTTCCATGCCAAAGACACCAAACTGAACAAAGACAATATCGCCGTAAACGGTGTATTGGATTCCAAATCGTATACCGATTTTGCCGGGCGTTCCTGGTCGTTCCGCGCTGTTGGCTACGGCAATGGGGTTTCCTATTGGAAGGACATTATCAGCGCTTTGGAAATCTACGGTTACGATTATGCCATCAGCATTGAACATGAGGACGGCTTGATGGCTCCGAAGGAAGGCTTGGAAAAAGCGGTAAAGGTGCTGAAGGACAGCATTATTACCCAGAGTGCCTGCGATATGTGGTGGGCCTGATCGCCTTTTCCTGTTTTCCGATATCGCTCTGAATAAAAAAAGACTGGAAAAAAATTTCCAGTCTCAGTCTGTCGAAAAAGTCCAGCAAAAGCTGGGCTTTTTTACGTAAATATGGTATAATAGAAACGGTGATGAAAG
>CAKSNI010000187.1 GCA_934476025.1 uncultured Eubacteriales bacterium
GCATTATAGCAGAATCCGCAAGAATTTGCAACTGCGTTTTCGGGGAATCGTTCTTGGTAATATCGTGCAGAAGGCCGGCCAGCGCCGCCTGTTTTTCATCGATGCCGTTTCGTTCGGCCAAAAAAGCCGCCCGTTCCGACACCGCCAGGCTGTGCCGGTAGCGATAATCGTCCAGCCGTTCCTTCAGTTGCTTTTTATATTTTTTGAATTCGGGAAAATCCGGGATCATAAGGTCATTCCTTTCTGTCGCGGCACAGGAAAGGTTTTGCATTTTCTTTTCCTTTCCGAAGCCGTTTTTTCATGCAAAGCCGCGTTTCATCGGTTTTGGTAAAGCAAGTGGGAAGCAATATATTCCGCCACACCGACCGGAACGAGCGGTTCCGGATTTTGCCCGGCGAGAATCCGCTGCCGAACTTCCGTGGAAGAAACCGCCCGGATCGGGGTATCAATCACCCGAATATCCGCCCCGCCCCGACGCAATTCCTCCACCTTTCGGTGATAATCTTCCGAGGCAACTCCGCAGCGGGAAAAAGAATAAAACCCACACAGCGTTTTAAGCAAATCATAGCGATACCAGGTATCCAGGGTAACCGTCATGTCGGCCCCCATACAAACAAAGAAGTGATGGCCCGGATACCGCTTTTTTAAAAGCTGTACCGTTTCCACCGTATAGCTTTTTCCGCCTTTTTGGATTTCCAGATCGCTGACCCTCGCCTTTTCAAAGGGGCAGCAGGCAATTTCGCACATTTTCAGCCGGTCGGCCGCCCCGACCAGGTGATCCGCCTGTTTATGCGGGGGTAAAAAGGCCGGCATTACAAGAACCCTGTCCACTTCTTTTTGTTGGCACAAAGCCTTGATCATTTGCACATGGCCATTGTGAATCGGGTTGAAGGTTCCGCCGAACAAGGCAATTTCGGCCATTTTCAGCGCACCAATTCAATCGGAGTAATATCCGGATTTTTGCTTTTTTTATACAGAATGAACTTAGAGCCGATGACCTGCACCACATCGGCCCCGACCGCCGCAGCAACTTCCTCAGCCGTTTCCCGGGCCGATTGGGGAGCCGTTCCCAGCACACAGCATTTAATCAATTCCCGGGCAAACAGCGCATCCGAAACCTGCTTATTCACCGTTTCCCCGATGCCGCCTTTTCCGATATGCACAATGGGGTCCATCCCGTTGGCCATGGCGCGAAGCTGCGCCCGTTGTCTGCTGTTCAACATTCTGTTTCCTCTTTTCCGTATTTTTGAATTTCCGCCGCAAAGCGTTCCAATGCCTTTCCCCGGTGGCTGACAGCATCCTTTTGACAATCGGTCATGGTTCCGAAGCACCCGGCCGTACACGCAAAAAGCGGATCATAGCCGAAACCGTTTTCACCGCACGGTTTTGGAAGAATGCTTCCTTCACATTCCCCACGGACGGTGAATTCATGCCCGTCCGGGAAAACACAGGCCACTGCACAAACAAAGCGGGCTGTTCGTTTTTCCGCCGGAACATCCCGGAGCAGGCGAAGCAATTTTTCGTTGTTTTTGCAGCTGTCGGTCGGTTCACCGGCAAAACGAGCCGAAAACACCCCCGGAGCTCCGTTCAAAGCATCAACGCACAGCCCCGAATCGTCAGCCACCGTAATCAATCCGGTGGCCCGGCAGCCGCTTCTTGCTTTGAGCAGAGCATTTTCCTCAAAGGTAGTTCCGGTTTCCGCTACCGGGGGCAGCGGTGTTTTTAGATCCTGTTCCCCGATAACCGAAAAGGAAAGCGGTTCTAAAATCCGGGTCATTTCGCGAAGTTTATGAGCATTATGGGTAGCCATCAGCAAGGGTTTCACGGTTCCACCTCAAGAATTCCGTCGGCAAATTCCTGGGCGTCAAACGGCATGAGATCATCAATTCCCTCGCCCACACCGACAAATTTCACGGGAATCGAAAGTTCCCGGAAAATGGAAAGAACCACGCCGCCTTTGGCGGTTCCGTCCAGCTTTGTCAGAACAATTCCGGTTACCGGGGCCACCGTGCTGAATTCTTTCGCCTGATTCAACGCATTTTGGCCGGTGGTGGCATCCAGCACCAGCAGCGTTTCCTTTGCGGCATCCGGCAGTTCCCGCTCAATAATTCGGTAAATTTTGGCCAATTCGGCCATCAGATTCTTTTTATTGTGCAGCCGACCGGCCGTATCACAGATAATTACATCGGCCCCCCGGGCTTTGGCCGAAGCAATGGTGTCAAACACCACCGAAGCCGGATCGGTTCCTTCCACACTTTTGACAATCGGCACATCGGCCCGACCGGCCCAGATTTCCAGCTGTTCCGAAGCCGCTGCCCGGAAGGTATCGGCTGCCCCCAGCACCACCTTTTTCCCCTGATCCTTCAGACTTTTGGCCAGTTTGCCGATGGTGGTGGTTTTGCCGACACCGTTGACCCCGATCACCAAAATAATGCTCGGTTTTGTGGAAAGGTTCAGTGAAGTATCTGCCTGAACGGTTTGCGCGATGATATCGTGCATCATGGAACGAATCACCTTCGGATCGGTAATTCCGTCGCGTTTAACGGCTGCGCGCATCTGATCGCAAATATCTTTGGCCGTTGCGTAGCTGATATCCGAAGTCACCAGAATCTCTTCCAGTTCTTCAAACAATTCTTCGTCAATTTTTGTAAAGCTGTTGATCAGGCTGTTCAGATTATTGACCAAAGCATTCCGGGTTTTGGAAAGCCCGTTTTTGATTTTTGAAAAAAAGCCCATGATTATTCCCCGCTTTCAAGCTGCAGTTTTTTCTCCAGTTCACTAACATCCAGTTCCAGCAATTTGGTAACCCCTTTTTCCTGCATGGTAACACCATACAACATATCCGCCGCTTCCATGGTTCCGCGACGATGGGTTACACAGATAAACTGCGTGGAAAAGTCCGGTCGTTTCATATATTCGGCCACCCGCTCAACATTGATATCGTCGAGGGCCGTATCCACTTCATCGAGAAAGCAGAAAGGCGGAGCATTGACCTTCATGATGGAAAAATAAATAGCCAATGCAATTAAAGCCTTTTCTCCTCCCGAAAGCCCATCCAAGCTGGGAACATTTTTCCCGGGAAGATTGACCCGGATTTCAATACCGCTTTCCAGAACATTTTCGGGATCACTGAGTTCCAGATAAGCCTTACCGCCGCCGAAAATTTCCCGGAATGTTTCGGAAAAGTTCCGATTGATCTTTTCAAAACCGGCCAAAAACAGGGATTGCATTTGGC
>CAKSNI010000188.1 GCA_934476025.1 uncultured Eubacteriales bacterium
TCCAGATAGCCGCTTCCGTCTTTAAAAGGATAGCGAAGATGCCAGAAATGGCCGGCCTGATCCTCATATTCCACCTCGGCATCCGAAATGGAGGTCAGGCAGTGCGGACACCAGTTGATCATTCGCTCACCGCGGTAAATCAGGCCTTTTTCGTATAATTCGATAAAGACTTCCTTAACCGCTTTACTGCAGCCTTCATCCATCGTAAAACGCTCGCGTTCCCAGTCACAGGAAGAACCGAGTTTTTTAAGTTGTTCAATAATCCGACCGCCGTACTGCTTTTTCCATTCCCAGGCGCGCTCCAAAAAGCCCTCCCGGCCGATATCCTCTTTGGAAATTCCCTCTTCTTTCATTTTGGCAACGATTTTTGCTTCGGTGGCAATCGAAGCATGATCGGTACCCGGAAGCCAAAGGGCATCGTATCCCTGCATCCGCTTAAAGCGGATCAGGGTATCCTGCAGTGTATTATCCAGCGCGTGACCCATATGAAGCTGCCCCGTAATGTTCGGGGGGGGCATCACAATGGTATACGGTTTTTTGTCGAAATCCCGTTTTGCGTGGAAATATCCGTTTTTCATCCAAAAAGCATAGATGCGGTCTTCCACTTCCGCCGGGTTGTACTGTTTGGCCAATTCCTTCGCCACAACCGATTCCTCCTGTTTTTTCACGAATTACAACAAAACCAATTGAATATATATTACCCCGTTTGCCGGAATTTGTCAAATATTTCCGCTTTTATTTTCGATTTTTCCGGTAAAACTGTTACTGTCGGCAGAAAAAAGCGTTTGCTTCCGTCGACAGCCGCTCTTTTGAGCGGCTTTTTTATTCCATCGTTTTCTGCTCGGCAACATCGTCGCCGCTGGGTTTATTGCCGGCCGCCGGCAGCGTTTTGGTGCGATAACGGTGTTCGTTATGCAGCGAGCCGGCCGTATATACCGCCGCATACTCGATTTTTTGTCCGCGTTTTTGGGTCATGACGGCAACCCCGCCATTATCTTTGGCTGCCTTTGCCGCAACGCTGGCGGAATGGAACAGCAGAACCCGCCCATTGGTTGAACGCAGCAGCACATCTTCATCGACCGGAATCTGCAACACCGAAAACAGTTCAAAACGGTCGCAAAACGACTTGATCAGTTTTTTGCGGTTGGTTTTGGTCTGATAAGCGTTTACCGCCACCTTGGAAACCCGTCCGTTTTCAAAGACAAACACAAAGTAGCCGGAATAGTCCCCGGTTACACCCATAAATACCGGGAATTCCCCTTCTTCAAAATCCAGTTTTGCCGGAATATATTCACCGAGCAGGCTGACCCGTGTTTCCGCAAAATCGCTGACCCTGGCTTTATAGGCCTGACAGCGGTTTGTGAAGAAAATCAAATCCTGGGAATTATCGGATTCCACCGTCTGTACCAGGACATCCCCCTCTTTGAGTTTGTGTTCACCGCTCATTCGCAATGACTGCGGCGTAACCTTTTTAAAATAGCCGTCCCGGGTAAAAAACAAGGTAACCGGCGAAGTATCCCGCACTTCCTCTTCGGAATCATCTTCTTCGCTGGCACTGATCATTTTGGTGCGCCGCGGCTTCCCGTATTTAGCGCTGACATTTTTCAGTTCCGCAATCATGATTTTGCGAATCTTGCTGCGGCTGGAAAGGGTATCCTCCATCTCGGCAATCTGCCCTTCCAGCTGCTCAATATCTTCCAGTCGCCGAAGAATATATTCCCGGTTCAGATGGCGCAGCTTGATTTCCGCCACATATTCCGCCTGGATTTCGTCAATACCGAAACCGATCATCAGGTTGGGAACCACTTCTTTTTCTTCCTCGGTTTCCCGGACAATATGAACCGCTTTGTCAATATCCAGCAAAATTTTCTGCAGCCCACGAAGCAAATGCAGGCGATCCTGAGCCTTTCCGAGGGTAAAGCGGATTCGGCGTTCCACACACTCCTGACGGAAAGCGGTCCATTCTTCCAGAATTTCACGAATCCCCATTACCTTCGGCGTACCGCCGACCAGGATATTGAAATTGCAGCCGAAGCTGTCCTGAAGCGGAGAAAGACGAAACAGCTTTTTCATCAGCTTATCCGGATCAACTCCGCGTTTGAGATCAATGGTAATCTGCATCCCGCGAAGGTCACTTTCATCCCGGATGTCATTGATTTCGGTCACCTTTTTTTGTTTGACCAGATCAATTACCTTCTCCAGAATGGCTTCAACGGTTGCGGTCGGCGGAATTTCCCGAATATCAATGCAGTTAGCCGATTTATCATAGGTGTAAACGCTCCGGACTTTAAAACTACCCCGGCCGGTTTCGTAAATCCGCTGCATTTCTTCACGGTTGTACAGCAATTCGCCGCCGATGGGGAAATCCGGTGCCAAAAGGGTATCCATAATCGGGGCGTGTTCGTCCCGAATATAAGCGATGGCGGTTTCGCAAACCTCCGAGAGATTGAAGGGACAAATGGAACTGGCCATCCCCACGGCAATCCCGGTATTGGCATTGACCAATACGCTCGGGAATGTTACCGGAAAGAGGGTGGGCTCTTTCAGGGAAGCATCATAGTTGTCTACAAAATCAACCGTGTCTTTATCAATATCGGCAAACAATTCCGCCGCGATCGGAGCCAGTTTTGCCTCGGTATACCGGGAAGCGGCATAGGCGGTATCGCGGGAATAAGCCTTCCCGAAGGATCCTTTGGAAGCAACATAAGGATGCAGCAAAGCCTCGTTTCCTTCCGACAGACGAACCATCGTATCGTAGATCGCGGCATCCCCGTGCGGGTTCAGCTGCATGGTACGCCCCACGATGTTGGCGGATTTTACCGTCGGCCCGTTCAAAAGCCCCATAAGGTACATCATGTAAAGCAGTTTTCGGTGAGAAGGTTTAAACCCGTCAATTTCCGGTATTGCCCGGGACAATATGACACTCATCGCATATGGCATATAATTGACTTCCAGGGTTCGGGTGATGGGTTGTTCCACCACCATACCGGCCCCGGCGATATAAGCCCGCTCAGCGTCTACTTTAACAGGCTTTCGGGATTCTTTTTTCTTCTGAGCCATCGTAATTCCTTTCTGAAATCGTCAGCTGACATCCGCATCATCCAGATACAGATGTCCGTTTTCGGCAATATAATCTTTGCGACCCTGCAAATTATCCCCCAGCAATAGATCGAACATTTCCGCCGTGCGGTTTGCCTCGTCGTGCATCACATTAATAAGCC
>CAKSNI010000189.1 GCA_934476025.1 uncultured Eubacteriales bacterium
GCTTCGCCTCTGCCGAAAAAGGCCAGGCCATTCCCTTTGACGAAACCACCTGAAACGAATAATCCAAAATCCGAAGCGTGCCGTTACGATATTCCACGGCACGCTTTTTTTCGCCGTTCAGGGTCAGCTGCATGGCCGAATAGCAACGGCCGATTCCAAAAGTCAAAATGGCCGCCGCCAACAAAATCACCGCCGTAACGGCGGCCGACCGCCAAAAAATCCTGGTATTCCTTTTCGTGATACATCCTTCCTTTCAAAATCTATTGCAGGGTGTTGAGAAACGATGCCAGCGCCCGGGCCGAAAACTGTGCCGCCCGAACAGCCTCTTCGTGAGAATTGGCTTCGGTGCCCACCTCCAGCAAAATAAACCCGGGCGAAAGATCCTGATTGTACGCGCAGTTTACCAAACAGATTGCCCGGGCCAGTCCCGGATACAAAACTGCCATGGTTTGCTGGTATTTGGCCGCAAAGCCGAAATTTTGCTTCCAGTTTTCGTATCCGGCAATTTCCTCTCCGCACCCCATAACCAACATAACCTGAGCGGTCTTTTGCCCTTCGATTTCCACCACCGGTTTGACCTTGTCGGTATCATTCAGGGAAACAGAGTCCCGGTGCAGATCGATTATCACCCGGATACTCGGATATTCTTCCAGATTCCTGAGAACGGTCTGCCGGCTTCTGGCATAACTTCCGGTATAAGCCGGTGAATCATGCACCGTCGGATCGTGCACCGTAGCGATTCCGTTTTCTCTCAGCACCCGGGCAAATTCCTCCCCGATCGAAACCGTATTTTCGTCCGGATTTTCACTCCGGGTGGCATCGGCTTCGGTATAGCTGTCCGCGTCCCGGTTCATATAACATTCGGTGGTATGGGTATGCACAATGAGTACCTGCGGCTGATCGTTTTTTTGAATTTTCAGAGCCGGATTCGTCCCAAGAATTTCCTGCAAATCCAGGGCATATCCGCTTCGGTTCTTCACGCTGACCCGGTTATAACTTTCATAGGAAGCGTGAAAAGGGTTAATAAATTCCTCTACAATCTTACCGAGAATGGGTTCGGCAGCCGCCGGCACCGATTCCCCCGATTCTTCCGCCAGCGCCGTCGTTTCCGTGCTTTCCTGCGGAGCTGACGGCTTTGCCGGTTCCTGTGCCGGAGAAAGAGTGATCTGGCGAACCGACACCGGCAAACCGGGATTGCTTTCCCGAAAAATGCCGTATCCGGCCAGCGCAAAAACCGCCACACAAAACAAAGAAATGCCCGTCAGCACCGCCATTCCCCCTTTGTCCTTCATCCAAAGCACCTCCGTTTTGTGAATTGCTTTCCGTCTTCACTGTATGTGGAAGGCCACCGATTTATACAAGGCCATTCAGCAATTCCGGGTCCAATTCCGGCTGCAGAAAACGATTGATTACGCCGGAAAGCAGCATCGAAGCGTGCAGAATCAGCAAATCGATTTCCTTGGGCGTGACAATCATGGAGGCTGCGCGTTTCTCTTCGTCCGACCCTTCCCCGACGGATTCACAAAAGGCCGCCGCTTCCACGCAGGTGGGGATCCCGATGCACAACACCGGGACCCCGCAGGTTTCCGGGCTGATATTTTTACGATTGTTTCCAACGCCGGACCCCGGTGAAAGGCCGCTGTCGCAGAATTGAACGGTATTTCCGAGGTGGGAAAGCTCGGCGGCGGCAAAGGCATCCACAACGATCAGCCCCCGGGCCTTGACCGTAGCAATCACCGACTGAATGCTTTCCAGCGTTTCAATACCGGTTTGTCCGATCACCCCCGGCAGAATGCAGGAAACCGTGTGAACCTTTTGAATCCCGATCATCGCCAGGGTATTCGGATTTAAGTGCCGGGTGGCAAAAATGCGGTCGGCGACCGCCGGCCCGAGGGCATCCGGGGTAATATGCCGGTTACCGATTCCGGCCACCACAATGTTTTCCCGCGGGAAATCGAAGCGTTCCATCTGCCGAAGCAGGCAGTCGCTCAGACCACCGACCGATTCATCCAGATAGGAAAGATTCGGCACATGAACCGTGATATAGCGTCCGCAGGGGCGCCGGTACCGTTTTGCCGCTTCCGGGGTTCGAATCACGATTTCGTGAACGCCCAGCCCTTCTTCGTTTCTCTGTTCATAATGCACCCCCGAAGTGCTGCCGATTTTTTCGTGCATTTCCAGTGCAAGATCGGTTCGTACCGCCATCGTTTGCGCTTCCTTTCCAAAGCAATTGTGTAAATTTTTATATTGATATTTTTTACAGATAACAGTATAATAATCATAGATTTATCATTTCCTTTTATTTCGGAGGCTTTTATGGATTGTACACAGTTTTGGAAACACATTTCCTCGAAAAAAATCGCGATTCTCGGCATCGGAATCAGCAACACCCCGCTGATTCTTGATTTTTTAAAAAAGGGTGCGCGGGTTTTTGCCTGCGACCGCCGCAACCGGGAGCAGATCGGCGAACTGGCCGACCGACTGGAGGCAGCCGGTGCGGAACTGCGGCTCGGCGAAGGCTACCTGAGAAATCTGGAAGTTGATATCATTTTCCGCACCCCCGGCATGAGTTTTTATCTGCCGGAACTGGAACAGGCCCGCAAGCGCGGCATTGCCGTTACCAGCGAAATGGAGGTCTTTTTTGATTTGTGCCCGGCAACGATTTTCGCTGTTACCGGTTCCGACGGAAAAACCACCACCACCTCCCTGATTGCCGCCATGTTGAAAGCCCAGGGCAAAACCGTTCATGTCGGCGGAAACATCGGCAAGCCGCTTCTGCCGGAAATTGACAGCATTTCTCCGGACGATTTCGTTGTGGTGGAACTTTCTTCCTTCCAACTGATTTCCATGCGTAAAAGTCCGGATGTCGCCGTTGTGACCAATGTTGCGCCGAACCATCTTGATATGCACCGGGATATGGACGAATACGTTCAGGCCAAAAAGAATATTCTTTTGCACCAAAATGCCTTTTCCCGCACGGTACTGAACCTGGACAACGAAATTACCGCTTCATTCTGCAAGGATGTCCGGGGGCAACTGCTGACCTTCAGTATGGAAAAGCGGGTCAACAACGGGGCCTGGCTGGATGACGACGGGATTTTGCACATGGCCTATCGGGGAATCGATGCCCCGGTACTCGACCGCAAAGAAATCCGCCTGCTCGGGGATCACAATGTTGACAACTACCTGGCGGCCATTTCGGCTGTGTGGGGG
>CAKSNI010000190.1 GCA_934476025.1 uncultured Eubacteriales bacterium
GAATGCCATGAGTCAAAGAAACCGTTCCCCGACGAGAAACATACAAAAACGGCTCGTGCCCGGCCTTGTTTTTCTTACTCACTGCGAACACCTCCGTGGGATTGGGTCATCAAAAGCCCGATTTTTTCTTTCGTTGCTTCCCGGCCATCCAGAATTCCGGTCACCCTTCCGGCATTGAGAACCATAATCCGGTCACACAATTCAACAAGAACATCCAGATCTTCCCCGACAAAAATCACAGCAACGCCGCTTTCCTTCTGACGGTTCAGCAGATTGTAAATCATGTAGGAAGAATTGATATCGAGCCCGCGAACCGGATAAGCCGCCATCAGAACCGTCGGAGAGGCGGCAATTTCACGCCCTACCAGTACCTTCTGCACATTCCCGCCGGAAAGCCGACGAACCGGTGTGGTAGGACCGGGTGTGGCCACCTCCAGGCTTTTGATGACTTCATCGGCCAGTTCCTTCGGCGGTCGGCGATTCAAAAAGACCGATTTTCCTTTTTCATAGCTGCGAAGCATCATGTTGTCGATAATATCCATATTCCCGACCAATCCCATGCCAAGTCGGTCCTCCGGTACAAACGAAAGGCGAACGCCCAGATCCCGAATTTGAATCGGAGTTTTATCACGAAGGTTGTCCTCTTCCCCGGTTTTAGGATTATGGTACAGAATTTCACCGGCATCCAACCGCTGCAACCCGGCAATCGATTCCAGCAGTTCCCGCTGGCCGCTGCCGGCAATTCCCGCAATCCCGAGAATTTCACCGGAACGGGCAGTGAACGAAACATCGTTCAAAATCTTTACCCCGTCGCTGTTGACGCATTCCAACCCGCGAATTTCCAAACGGCTTTCCGGGTTGATCGGCTCGGAACGCTGGATATTCAAAGAAATCTTCTTACCGACCATCATTTCGGTCAGACCGTTTTCGTCGGTATCCACGGTGTCGACGGTGCCGACATATTCACCCTTCCGAAGAACGGCAACCCGATCAGAAATGGCCAGAACTTCATGAAGTTTGTGTGTAATGATGATAATGGACTTTCCGCTGTTGCGCATTTTCCGCAAAACCGAGAACAACTTCTGGGTTTCCTGCGGCGTCAGTACCGCCGTCGGTTCATCCAGAATCAGAATATCCGCTCCGCGGTACAGTACCTTTACAATTTCAACCGTTTGCTTTTCCGAAACCGACATTTCATAGACTTTTTTCTTCGGGTCAATCTCAAAGCCATACTTCTGGCAAATTTCCGTCACCTTTTTGATGGAATTTTTCAGGCTATAGGATTTTTCACGAATGCCGAGAACAATGTTTTCGGTTGCGGTAAATACATCCACCAGTTTGAAGTGCTGGTGAATCATACCGATTTTATAGCGAAAAGCATCCTTCGGGGAGGAAATTACCACTTTTTCGCCGCCGACAAAAATTTCCCCTTCATCCGGGTGGTAAATGCCGGAAATCATATTCATCAGGGTCGTTTTCCCGCTGCCGTTTTCCCCTAAAATCGCCAGGATTTCCCCGGGCTTCACGCTAAGGTTGATGTTTTTATTGGCAACAATGCTGCCGAAGGTTTTCGTTATATTTTTCAGTTCAAGAGCGTACACAGAGAACCTCCTAAGAAAAGGAAAAATCAAATACACACAAGGGGAGCGTCCGCTCCCCTTGTGTGAAGTCCGCCGTTGCCGCCAAAGGGTCGGGCAGCTGCATCGGCCGGTTAGAAATTCAATCAGTCGCCGTAGTTGGTGTTCAGGTTGGTTACGCCGTCGATGATAATATCAAAGTACGGAGCGCTGCGGAAATCTTAGGAGTTGGATTCATCGAAGTAGCCATCGTGAATTACATTGATTTCCGGTTTGAAATCGCCGTCAACATCGGCCAGGTAGTTATCAAGATGTTTGCCTTCAACCGTGAACTTGCTGGTGTCGAAAACATGGAGGGTTCCGGCTTCCAGAGCCTTGATGGTTTCTTCGATTTTCGCAGCAGTTCCTTCAGCAGCTACATCCTGGTTGATCCCGCTGAGAACAACGGAATTTTTCGCAATGTCGCCGCACCAGTCAGCGTCAATTTTTTCGCCCTTAACAACGGTTTCAATGATGTACTGGAAGTACGGAGCCCAGTTAATGGCAGAAGAAACAATGAAGGAGCTGGGGCCGGCATCATAAGTGCTGCCGTTATAGGAAACATTCGGAACACCTTTGAGTTCGCAGGCAGTCGGAGCGCCAAGGGAGTCGGCATGCTGGCTGATGAGAACGCACTTGTCGTTGTCGATCAGAGCGGTAGCTGCTTCCTGTTCTTTGGCGGCATCATACCAGGAACCGGTGTAACGAACCTTCATGGTAGCAGTTTCGCAAACGGAACGAGCGCCCAGGAAGAAGGAGGTCATACCGGAAATAACTTCGGCATAGGTGAAGGCACCGACATAGCCGATCACAGCCTGATCTGCGGTAATGGTACCGGCTTTGATCATTTCGTTGAGTTTCATTCCGGCAGCAACACCGGCAAGATAACGACCTTCATAGATCGAAGCGAAAGCATTGTGGAAATTCGGGATGTTGGCCGTTTTGGCAGAAGTTCCGGTAGCATGGCAGAACTGAACATCCGGGAATTCATTGGCAGCCTGTTTCAGGAAGGATTCATGACCGAAGGAATCAGCAAAAATAACTTTGCAGCCTTTGTTTTTCGCCAGGTCAACCGCGGCGTCATAACAGGAGCTATCTTCACCGATATTGGTGACGATAACAACCTGATCGTCCTTCAGGCCAAGGCCCTTCTGAACGGATTTCAGAGCCGAAATGAAGTTGTTGTCATAGGTGGAGTTTTCATCGTGCAGGCAGATCATACCGATTTTAAAGTCATCGGGGATCGTCGCCGTGCCTTTGATTTCGTTGCGCGGAAGAATATCGGCGCTCATGCCTTTACCGTCTTTCGAAGCGGCACCGCCGTTTCCGCCGCATGCTGCAAAAGAAAACAACATTGCGACAACCAAGAGAATAGCCAGAAGTTTTTTCATAGTTTTTTTCTCCTCTCGCCTTTCGGCAATCTGAAATTTATAAACGCCGTGAACCCGAATTACGGTTGCTCACGGAATTTAACGGAATCATCAGTCATCGAATCGACAATCGCCAGCGATTCGACCCGAACCCCCTTGGCCCGAAGGGCATCTCCTCCGCCCTGAAAGCCTTTTTCAATGGCCACGGCAATTC
>CAKSNI010000191.1 GCA_934476025.1 uncultured Eubacteriales bacterium
CTTCTACGGTAGCGCCTTCTACTACCGGAGTACCTACGGTAAGAGCGTCGTCACATACGGCAAGAACCTGATCAAAAACATAGTTAGAACCTGCTTCAGCACCAAGTTTTTCAACCTTGATTACATCGCCCTCAGATACTTTATACTGTTTACCACCTGTTGCAATAATCGCGTACATATGGCACCTCCTAATATTTACTCGCCAATTCCGGTGCTGTCCTTCGACAAACTTATAACCTCACTGCGCGGCATCTTTGATATAATAGCATAGTGTTCTATGCCTGTCAAGTAATTTACCTTAACTTTTCGGAAAACTTTTTCCACTCTATAACAATTCTTTGTTTTATCAAAACAATATTATGAAATTCCGTTTTCAGGGATGCGGTTTGCCGTCCCGATAGGCTTTCATGATATCCCGGAAAATTTCTCCGTTGCTCGGCGGCGTCCAGGTGATGGCGTTGGCGCCGGCCCGGATGGTTTGGCGGATGCTTTCATCGTTCGGCCCGCCGGTGGCGATGATCGGCATACTCGGAAATCTTTTTCGGATATCCGCAACAATTTCCGCGGTTTGTGCCGCTGCCGAAACATTGAAAATGGCTGCCCCGGCGCGAATCCGCGCTTCGTAGTCCGTATCGGCGCGGGCCACCGTAACAATCACCGGAATATCGATGGTATCACAAACATCGGCAATCACTTCATCCTGGGTGGGAGCGTTGACAACCACGCCGCAAGCGCCCTGCATTTCGGCAAACATAGCCAGGTTCACCACCCGTTTCCCCTGGGTAAGTCCCCCGCCCACTCCGGTGAAAACCGGGATATCCGCCGCCATCAGAAGAGCCTGAGTAATAATCGGCTGCGGCGTAAAAGGATAGACCGCGATAATGGCATCGGCGTTGACATTCTTAATAATGGATAAATCGGTTGAAAATACCAACGAGCGGATTTTCTTTCCGAAAATTTCAATTCCGCTGCATTCCCGAATCGATTCGGGAACCCGCAAAGAAAAATTTCGGAGCGTTCCGTTGATGGGGGGAGGTTGATGGGGATTCATTGCATTTTCTCCTTTCCTTTTGCAAAATTCCGGCTTTTTGCGGCATAATACCACGGGAGATGATGGAGTGACCGTTGTTTTATCGAATGAAAGCAATCGGGATGCGAAACATTTATGGAATCTGTTATCCCATTACCCGATTGACCGAATCGGTTTCGGCGAGATTTTGTGCCGCGGCAACCGATCCTTGGCGGTTTTTCAAAAACGAACCGCCCGCATTTTCGGCAGCCGGCCGCTGGTTTTGCTGCTGGATGATCTGCCGCTCCCCGATCTGCCGGAAACGGCCCTTCTTGCCTGCTTTCACGGAGCCATTCGCCCGGCGGGGCATCTAAAAAGCAGTCATCATTGCTGTATCACCGTCGGCCCCTGCCATTTTGCCGGCATTTCCCTGTCTAGTTACCGTTCAGATTCTTCCCTGATCAGTGTTTTACGCAGTTTTACCGATCAAAAAGGGCAGGAAATTCAAACCGGGGAATACCGGCTGCCTTTCGGAAACCGGTACCCCCCGACCGTTCTTTGCGCTGCCGCCCTGATTTTACTGTATCACGGGATTCTGCCCGATCAGGCGTTTTTGTGAAATACCCGGATCTGAGTCATGTAATCAGCCTTCGGCATCAGAGAAATGCCGGCATTCATTAACACATCGCCGCCGATCTGCCGGCCGGTTCCTTCTTCGGTATATACCGCTTTTTCATCCAATCCGCAAAGGCGGACAAAATCCGGGCCCGGATCCGGGGTGGCTTTGAGAACGAACCGAACCACAATCACCGTGTTTTTGTCCTCAGACACAAATTCATTGGTAGCAACCGGACCGTCCTGCGGAAGCTGCAGGCGGTACAGATCACCCTTGTGGAACACTTCTCCGTATTTCTTATAAAACCGAATCTGCTCTTTGACCTGTTCGATATCCGAATCGCTTAAACGGTTCAGATCCAATTCATATCCGAATTGCCCCTGCATGGCCACCGCGCCGCGGGCGGCGATCGGCGTTACCCGGCCCACCTGATGATTCGGAACCGCCGAAACATGAGCCCCCATGCTGCTGTAGGGATAACACAGGCTGGTTCCGCATTGAATCAACGCCCGTTCCACCGCATCGCTATCATCACTGCACCAGGTTTGCGGCATATAATACAACATTCCCGGATCAAACCGGGCACCGCCGGAAGAGCAGCTTTCAAACAAAACATTCGGGAAGCGACGGTTGAGTTCCTCCAAGACCCGGTAAAGACCCAGGATATACCGGTGGCAGAATTCTCCCTGATGCCGGGCATCCAGTTTGGCCGAGCCGATATTGCTCATGCTGCGGTTGCAATCCCATTTCACATATTCGATATCGGCACTGTTTAAAACCGCACTGACCGATTCCAGAACATATTCGCAGACATCCTCTCTTGAAAGATCCAGCATCAATTGATGCCGCCCCTGGGAGCGAATCCGGTCTTTCACATGAATGCACCAATCCTCGTGTGCCCGGTAGCAGTCACTGTCCGGCGAAACCATTTCCGGCTCAAACCAAAGGCCGAATTTCATACCAAGAGCGTTGACCTTCTCAACCAGAGAGTTTAATCCCCCCGGCAGTTTTTCCAGGTTGACCTTCCAGTCACCAAGGGAAGAGGTATCGTCATTGCGCTTGCCGAACCAGCCGTCGTCCAGTACCAGCAGTTCCACTCCGACCTGGGAGGCTTTTTCGGCAATGGAAACAATTTTTTCTTCATTGAAATTGAAGTAGGTCGCTTCCCAGTTGTTGATCAGCACATACCGTTCCATATCCCGGAACCGGCCGCGGCACAAACGGGTACGGTACAGCCGATGATAAATTCTGGACATCTTTCCAAGGCCGGAATCGGAATATACCAGAACCGCTTCCGGGGATTGGAAGGACATTCCGGCTTCCAGAACATATTCAAAATCGAACGGATTGATTCCGATAAAGGCCCTGGCCTTGCCAAACGCATCGACTTCGGCCCCGGCCGTAAAGTTTCCGCTGTATACCAAACTGAAGCCGTAAGCCTCACCGGTTTCCTCGGTCGCCCCGTGCGAAACCAGGGCAAAGAACGGATTGTGC
>CAKSNI010000192.1 GCA_934476025.1 uncultured Eubacteriales bacterium
GGATTACGGCATTTTTGATGCCATGAATCCCGATGTTGAAGAGGAACTGGAACGCCGGCTTACCCCCGATACCGGGATGATTTTCTGCACCCACGCTTCCAATGTGTGCGGCAAAGTGCTTCCGATTGAGCGGATCGGTCGATTCTGCGCCCAAAAGGGAATTCTTTTCGGAGTGGATGCGGCCCAGAGTGCCGGGGTTTTCCCGATTCATATGCAGAAAATGCAGATTGATTTTTTATGTGTCGCTCCGCACAAGGGTTTGTATGCTCCCATGGGAACCGGAATCCTTTTGCTTCGAAAACCACTGCTACGGCCGCTGATTTACGGGGGAACCGGAACCCATTCCGCCATGGCGGAACAGCCTTCGGAATTGCCTGAAATGCTGGAAAGCGGTACGCTGAATGTGCCCGGAATTGCCGGAATTGAGGCTGGAATCCGGTTTGTCCGGCAGCAGGGAGGAAAAATTTTTGCTCATGAAGACGCCCTGTGCCGGGCTTTTTGCCGCAGACTGGAAGGATTGGCGGCCTATCATCTGTATCGTTTCGGGGAACAAAACGCGCCGGTTATTTCACTGAATCACCGGGAAAAGGACAGCAACGAGGTGGCCGGATATTTGGCGGACAACGGGGTGGCTGTCCGGGCCGGACTGCATTGCGCGCCACTGGCCCATGAAACCCTCGGAACCGGGAAAACCGGTACGGTTCGCATTTCTCCGGGACTTTTTAATACCGCGGAACAGATGAATACCGTGTTGGGACTTTTGTCGAAATTTTCGTAAGAAATCCGGGGAAAACTATTGAATCACCAAAAAAAGTATGGTACAATATCCCTTGAAGAGTTTTACCGACTGTTGAGGAAAAAAGTATGAGCACCGTATTGAATTTTCTGTATTCTCTCTGGAATCAGATTTTTTATGCCATAACGCATATCCGCCTGTTTGATTTGCTGGATATTGTGATTATTGCCTACATTATCTATAAAGGAATCCGCTTTTTAAGCGAAAGCCGGGGCGGCCAGATTGTGAAAGGCCTTTTGATTCTGGCGGTCGCTTATCTGCTTTCCCTTTGGTGGAAGCTGGCCTGTCTGCATTGGGTTCTTTCCAAGGTGGTGGATTGGGCAATTATCGCCATTGCCATTGTTTTCCAGCCGGAACTTCGGCGGGCTCTGGAAAAAATCGGGCGCAGCAAAATCGGAGATTTCGGGCGCGGCCATCCGGATGACGAAGCCTTTATCAAACGCGGAATTGACAGCATCTGCCGGGCGGCTACCAATATGCACGATCAGAAAATCGGGGCGCTCATTGTATTTGAAAGAACCACGCAACTCGGGGAAATCATCTATACCGGGACGGTTCTCAATGCCAATATTTCTTCTCAACTGGTCGGAAACATCTTTTACCCGAAATCGCCGCTTCATGACGGCGCTTTGATCGTTCGGGAAGGGCGTTTGTATGCAGCGGGGTGCATTCTTCCGCTGACCTCCAATCCGGATCTCAATCCGCAGCTCGGCACCCGTCATCGGGCCGCTATCGGGGTTAGTGAAATTTCGGATGCCGTGGTGCTGGTGGTTTCTGAGGAAACCGGAAAAATTTCCCTGGTTCAGAACGGCAAAATCGAACGGGGGTACGATCAGGTCCGGCTGCGGGAGGAATTGTACCGGTTGATGCTGCAGAATCAACAGGAGAATCAAAAGGGCGGCATCGGCAGCTATTTCAAAAATATTTGGCTGAATATTCGTTCGATCTTTTCGGGAAAGGGGAATCGTTGAGATGAAAAAGTTTCCCTCGATCTCGGTGCATCAGCTGTTTTCCCATCGGCGATTCACCATGATTTTCTCGTTGATCAGCGCGTTTATATTCTGGCTGATTATTACCTTGAATCAAAATCCGATCCGCACGGCCACCTTTGGCAATGTTGAAATCCGCCTGGAAATGCAGGGTTCGGCGGCCGGAACCATGGGATTGGATATTATTTCGGAGGATTATCCGAAAACCGCCACCGTTACGGTGGAAGGTCCGAACTATATTGTCAGCGCCCTGAAAGCCGGGGATATTGTTGCACAGGCTGATTTGAGCGATGTGACCGAAGCCGGAGAATATACTCTGGTTTTAAAGGGAGAAAAACAGAACGGGACTTCCGGCTATACCATTACTTCGGTTTCTCCGGCAACCATCCGGGTGAACTTCGGATATGTGGATACCCGGGAATTCCCCGTTTCGGCCAAGGCGGACGGGATCAGTGCGGTTACGGGGCTGGTTGCGGATGAAGCGGTGGTTTCTTCGGCCGGTGACAATACCGTTACCGTCAGCGGCGAGCGCTCCCGGATTGAAAAAATTGATAAAGTGGTTGCCGTAGTCAGTGATACCGAAACTCTTTCGGCCAGCAAAACCTATGATGCCACCATTGAACTGTACGATGAAAACGGCAATGTTCTCGATAAAAACGGTCTGACCCTCTCCGGTGAAAAGGTGAAGGTTACGGTGCCGATTTGCCGCAAGAAGGAACTGACGGTTGTTCCGACCTTTTCGGGAGAACCGGTGGAAGGGGCCGGCCTGCGTCTTCTTGCCGGGCTGTCCCATTACAGTGTTACGGTTATCGGTCCGCCGACCACGGTGGACGAAATGACCGAACTGCCTCTTTCGAAAATTGATTTTTCGGAAATTTCTCCGAGCAATCATGAATTTGAAGCTTCGTTTATCCTGCCGGATGGTGTGCGGGTGCTCAATAACATTGAGAATGTAACGGTTTCGATGGATATGACCGGCTACGGAACCCAGACCTTTACCGTTGGGGCGAATCAGATTCAGTTTACCAATCTTTCTGCCGGGCTGACGGCGCAGACCTCCCCGGTGCGGAATGTTGTATTCTGCGGCCGGCGTTCGGCGGTGGAGGCAATTTCTTCGGACGATCTGTATGCCGAAGTGGATCTTTCCGGCAAAACCGCCGGGGATTACAGTGTAACCATTACCGTGAAATGCCGGAGAGGACTGACGGTGTGGCAGGTCGGAACCTCTCATATTACGGTTACGGTTCATTAAGGGCATCAACCGGCATTCTGTTTTTTCGGGCCCTCCGGAGCGTCTGCTCCGGAAGGCCCTTTGGGTGAAAAC
>CAKSNI010000193.1 GCA_934476025.1 uncultured Eubacteriales bacterium
TTCGCTTTCATTGGGGGCGTTTTCTTTTGAAAGTGTGGTTTCCGGTGTGCCGAATTTGCCGATTGTGGATAAGGTGTTTGCGGTTCAGGCGCAAATTATCCGGGAGGTAGCAGCCGAAAACTCCTGCGTGATCGTTGGCCGCTGTGCCGAAAGCGTATTAAAAGGAAATCCCCATCTTCTTTCGGTTTTCATTCATGCGGATATTGAACAGCGCGCGCAGCGGGTTATGGAATATGAAAACATCAATCATGCCAAGGCGCTGGATTTGATTCGCAAATCCGATAAAAAGCGGGCCAGCTACCACAATTATTTCGCCGATGAAAAATGGGGAGATGCCCGTTCCTACGATTTGTGTATTGACAGCAAAATCGGTACTGCCAAATGTGCGGAACTGATTCGATTCTGTGCCGAACACAAAATTTATTAAGAGAACCCACTTCCTGTCCTCTTCGTACAATGAAGAGGGCAGGTGTTTTTATGCGAAAACGAAAACGCTATCGAATCGTCGGAGTGATGTTCCTTCTACTGGCGGTTCTGGTATTTTTTTTAATTTGCCTGGATAAACGGGTAGGGACAGTCTTGCAGGTTTACTCCAATTCACAGGCTGAAACCATTTTATTGACAGCTGCCAATCAGGCGGTGGGAGAGGTTTTTTGCGAAAGCAATGAATTGTGTTCGCAAATCACACAGGTTCATCGGAACGAACAGGGGACCATTACGGCTGTTTCCATCAATGCTTCCCCCGTTAACAGTCTGAAGGCACAACTCAACGACCGCATCGGGGAAATATTGGCTGAAAAAGAGTATTACGAGCTGAAAGTGCCGATCGGTTCGCTGATCGGAAGCGAGTGGGCCGTTGGGCGCGGTCCCTCTGTTGCGTATCGGATGCAGCTGACAACGACCGCCTGTACGGATTTTGAAAGCGAATTAACTTCGGAAGGAATTAACCAGGTGCTGCATCAAATTCGGGTTCATGTGGATTTGACGGGGAATGTTCTGATTCCGTGGTATCACTTTACCGTTCATGAAGAAAATTCGTTTCTGGTATCACAAACCATGGTGGTCGGAGAAGTGCCACAGGCCTATACCAATTTGATCGGTTATTCCCCGTCCGCCGACGAAATCGCGGAAGACATCAACAATTACGGGGCCGAATTGCCTTAAAAATTCCCCCGAAGCAACTGCTTCGGGGGAAAAGTGGAAGGATCAGATTTCTTCAATCGGCTCCAATATAACATTTTTACAGCTGTTGACGCTGCACAACGGGTGGTTCTGCGGGTTGGAACAGTGAACGGCCCGGTTTCCGGAAATGAGAACCATATCGGCGGCCGCAACCGTGATCAACCGGCCGTGAATATCTTCAAACAGATTGTCACAGATACGAATGTTGTGGTGCAAAATATCGTAATCATCCCGATCGGCCGGGTTGTCATGGGTCCGCATGACGCCAACTACCGGATTTTCCGGGCCGGTTACAACATGGCAGCAGCATTTCCGGAATACATTGTCGTGGATAGAAAGCCCGTTTGCCGGGCCGACTTCGTACCAGTACTTCATAGCCGGGGCTGCCTTTACACCGCTGTAAGACATTCCGAAGAAGGTATTGTTGGCAATTTCGGCACGGTCGGTCTGTATGATCAGACCGCGCGCCCGGGTGTTTCGGATGGTGCAGTTTTCCACGGTTAAATCCGGGGCAAAGGCGGTGTTCTGCAAAACGCGCCCGCAGGAAAGTTCTCCGGTAAGATCTGTAATTTCCATTTCATCGCCCTGATACGACACCACGGTAAAGGCACCGGTTTGGGTACAGCGTTCATCGTCATAAATGCGGATGCGATCACCGGGACGGCACCAATCGGCGCTCAGAACGCCATCCGGCCGTTTCTTGCAGTAATGAACCTGCAGGGTGTTTTGGTTGATGCCGGTAACGGTGGCGGCGGTGGAATGCAGGTTGAGCGCATCGTCACCCAACCCGTCAAAAATGCAGTTCCGCAGAACAATTTTTCCGGTCACGCCGGTGATATGAACACCGTCGCAGTTGGCAGCCATTAACTGGTCGGTATCCGGTCGGGGGAGAACCTTGAAACCATCTAAGGTAAAGTTGTGGCAACGCGGCAAAACAATAATTCCCATGCCCGGCGCGCCGTATAGGGTGACATCGGAAATAACGGTATCGTCGCAGTGCTTAAAGAGCATACTGACCGGCCCGTACATGGTGTGGCGGATGCAAACCCGCTCACCCGGGAACATCCGGGAAGCATCGCCCGGTTTCAGGGTGACTTCAAACCGATGATTCCCCAGGTATTTTTTGGCGGTTTCCGGCAAATCCCAGTAAGTGTTTGCCAGAATGATTTCGCCGGCCAGTAAGGCGACAATCGAACGGTCGGGATGCAGGGCGTAATGCTGCAGCCGATAATCCGGGGATCCGTCTTCGTCCACGGTGTTCAGGGCGAGCAGAAACTCGTCGCCATGAATGTGGTATTCCGGGTCAATTTTTAAAATAAAAGAAGAAGCGTCCCCGGAAATGCTTTCCACCACGGCGGTGGTGTTGGCCGGCACGTCGGTATCAATGCTGAAGTTTTTTAATAGCAGGCCTTTGCAGTTTTCAAAATAAAGGGCATCAACACTGTCAGAAAATCCGGCATGGTTGTTAAAGGCTGTTACAATGCGGCAACCGTTTCCGTCCAGGGTCAGATTCTTCTTGTGATGGACCCGGACGCGGCGCTTCAGATAATAAACCGGTCGGCTCAGCTGTAAAACAGAATCATCCGGTGCGGCATCAATTTCCCGCTCCAAAAGATCGGCCATGCAATCCTGATAGCGGTCGTAAGGGTACAGATTCATGTTCATCCCTCCTGGTTTCTTCGAAGGTCAGTATAGCATGGCAATCCCTGAAAGTCAAACCTTTCCGATTGATTTATTGCCGTTAATGTGTTATAATCTGACCAAAATAAGCTCTGCCGTTCCTTACACTTTCCGTCGCAGACTTGCTCTGGCAGGAAAAACAAAAATGGAAAAGAAAAAACCTTTGATACCGAGCTCCGTTTTTCCGCAAAACCATCAAATGATTCAACCGAAAGAAGGTGAAGTCGTGATTGGGAT
>CAKSNI010000194.1 GCA_934476025.1 uncultured Eubacteriales bacterium
AAGAAAAAAGAGCGGAGCGACAAAAAAGTATGGCGAGCTTGGTGCGAGCCGAAAGACTTTTAAAAAAGAAGAACCTCCTGTAAAATAGTAGTGATTTGGCGACCGCATTACTAAAAAACAGGAGGTTTTTCAAATGAAAGGAAATACTGACCCGTTTACGGGTGACAAGTGAAAGTAGGCAAAAAGGCAACCGCCCGTGAGCGGTTGCCGGAGAACGGAATGCGGGCTAAACTTTCGAACCCCCTTTTAGGGGTCAAGCCAGTAATCACCCCTTATAGAGGTGGAGCAAACCACCGGTTGAACCGGTGGTTTTGATTGAGCTTTATTGCAGCGGTTCAATCTGCAAGGGATTCGAGGTTGTATTGTCCGTATAACTGGAGCTGCCAGGGTCAGACAAAGTCGCTGCACTGACTGTTTTAACCGAACCGCCTTCGGTGTAAACCGTAAATTCCAACACATCCCCCGGTTTGGCATTTTCAATCACATCCAGTAAAACCGAATCCGAAGAAATTTCCACGCCATTGACATGGGTGATAATATCGCCAACGGCGACTTTTCCTTTCAGATCACTGGAATCATCAACACCGGCCACACGGATTCCGACAGCACCGAGGTGATTGATCTCTTTGGAAACGCTGTCTACTGCCTGATAGGTAATTCCCAA
The DNA here is from genome assembly GCA_934476025.1 of uncultured Eubacteriales bacterium. Classification (GTDB taxonomy): domain Bacteria; phylum Bacillota; class Clostridia; order Oscillospirales; family Acutalibacteraceae; genus SIG607. Next base: position 665 of record CAKSNI010000194.1, read on the forward strand.
ACGGCAACGATCGTTCACGCAGCCATTGCTGATCAGGGATTCCACCACCCGTTTCACCGTAGTCGTCGGAATCGCAAAGGCAATACCTTCATACTGCGCTCCGGCAATCTTGGAAGAGGTAATGCCGATTACCTGCCCGTACATATTGACCAGCGCACCGCCGGAATTTCCGGGGTTGATGGCCGCATCGGTTTGAATCATTTTGGTGGAATAGCTGGAAGTCACCGAAACCCGGCGTTCCTTCAGTGAAACGTTCCCCTTGGTTATGCTGTTTTCCGAAATCCCGTTCGGGCGTCCAACGGCACAAACCGTTTCGCCGATCACCACTTCATCGGAATTGCCGAAAGTGGCAGCATACAGGCCGGTGGTATCGATTTTGAGAACCGCCAGATCACTCCGCGTATCTCCGGCTACATAGGCGGCATCCAACTCTTTGCCGTCATAAGTGTGAATTTTAAACTTGGCGGAAGGAATATTCTCATAAATATGATCGTTGGTGATGATGTATCCATCTTCGGTATAAATCACTCCGGAAGCCACTGCACTGGTTCCGGCATCATTATATGCCACAATTCCGACTACCGATTTATTCACTGCTTCGTAGGTTTGGGCAACGGTGTATTCATCTGTATCCGTCGGTTTTGCCGCCAAATTCAATTCGGTTTGAGAGGTCGCACGAATTTCCTTGCGGTTGAGGCCGACCAGATAGCCGACAGCGCATCCGCCGGTCAACAAAAAGACCGCCGCCATTATCAGGCAAAAAACACGAATTCCTTTAGAAGCCGGCTGCCGCTTAGTAACCGGCGAGTACCCCACCGGACGATAATCGGTGATCACCGGATCGGCGTGGATCGGGTTGGTTTGGGAGCCGTATCCGCCCATCGGCACGGTATAGGGAGTGTTCCCGGCATTGGAAGGCTGCGCCGGCGGTGTCGCCGGATTCTGCGTTTCCGGCTGTACCGGTTCGGCCGGACGAACCTCGGCAGGATCGGGCGCACCGGATTTTTCTGGCGAAGCCGAAGTTTCGTTCAGGTTTTCATGATTCATTTCGTCCATATACATCATTCCTTCTTAAAATTGCGTAAATCGTTCACGGCAGTTAATTGGGCTGGCGGAGTAAGCGGAAGAGTAACACAGAATTCACAGAATTCATTTTCCTTGCTGGAAACAACAATTTCGCCTCCGTGGAGCTTCACAATCTCTTTTACCAGGTAAAGCCCCAGTCCGGTGCTGTCTTTAACGGCTGAACGGGATTTATCTCCTTTATAAAAACGGTCAAAAATAAATGGCAGGTCTTTTTCCGGAATCCCGCTTCCGGTGTTCCGGATTGAAAAAGCCAGCGAATCCGAGGCCGGTTTTGCGGCAAAGCGGATTTCTCCCCCTTCATTGGTGAATTTCACCGCATTGTCGCAGAGGTTGTACACAACCTGATGGATCAGATCACGATCGGCCGTAATCGTACAGGACGGCAGGGCGTCCAGCCCGGTGACTTCCAGTTTTCGGGATTCAATACGCTGTTCCTGGCTAAAAACCACATCCAGCAGCAGTTCCCGGAAGTCAAACGAACTCGGTTTCAAAGTAACCTCTCCGGCCTCCAGTTTGGAAAGGCTGAGCATTCCCTGTACCAGCCGGGAAAGGCGCTTAACCTCTTTGGAAACCAGTTCCAAATAATAGGTTTGCTTTTCCGGTTCAATGGTTCCATCCAAAATTCCGTCAATAAATCCGCCGATGGTGGTCATAGGGGTTTTGAGTTCGTGAGAAACATTGGCAATAAAATTCCGCCGCATATTTTCCAGTTCAACCAGAGAGTTGGTCATGCTGTTAAAGGACTGCGAAAGCATCCCGATTTCATCATTGCTCATAATTGGGATTCGCTTGGAAAAATCCCCGTTTGACATGGCCACCGTTGCTTCCGACATCAGTTTCAGCGGTTTTGTCCACCGGTAGGTCATTGCATAAAGAGCAAAAAACAGGATTAAAATCGGAACCACCGCCGAAAAAGCGAACAGTTTAAAAAGTTTGGCGTGAAAAGCCGACTGATCACCCATCGGAGCAATGGCAAAAATGTAGCCGACAACCGTATTGTCGAAACTGGTAACCGGAACCGCCACCTGATAATAGATTTCCTTATCCTCTTGCGAAAAATGGTCTGCTTTTTTTAAAGTTTTTTCACGAATCTGGGAAAGAACCGACGAATCAATCGGTTGCGTCGAATGAATACAGCTGCCATTCAGTGCGTAGTCATCACAACTACAGGAAATCACCGTTCCCTGTTTATCAACAATCAGTAAATAGTTGCCGGTAGTATCGGTAATGGTGCGGTTGATATTGTAAACATTTCGCCGAAAGCCACTGGAAAGATAATCGGTTGATGCGTATTTCTTAAGAGAATTACAAGAAGCAATCAGCGTTTTGTACTTTTCGTCG
>CAKSNI010000195.1 GCA_934476025.1 uncultured Eubacteriales bacterium
GTGTAGATGTTATCACACAACTATGGCAAGGACTCGTTTTTGCTTTTCAACACAGATGCTTGAAGCAATATGAAATTGCAGATTCAAATATATAGCAGGAAACCCTGTTTGTCAAGCATTTTTTTGTAAAATTCCGTAGAAATTTCGTTGGATTTGTAGGCCAGTTTTTGTATACTCTGTTTTTCTCTATTTTTCTCTGTTTTTCTCACTTATGCTCATTTGTTTTTTACTATTGCGAATTCAAATCATTTTTACAATTGGGTATTGCCGCCCGGGAAGTTGTGTGATATAATACAATATATCTGCGTCTGGAGGAAATGCCGTGAGAATTATCGGAATAGATCCCGGGTATGCCATCATCGGATTCGGGGTTCTTGATTACGAAAACGGTCGCTTTTCGACTCTTGGATTCGGGGTGGTAACCACTCCCAGCCAAATGGCGTTTGAAGATCGCCTTGCGGTGATTTTTCGGGATACATGCGAACTGATGGAAAAATATCACCCGGATTATATGGCCATTGAAAAACTGTATTTCAACACCAACACCACTACGGCGATTGATGTGGCACAGGCCCGGGGAGTGATTCTTTTGGCAGCTGTTAAATATTCGGTTCGGATCCGGGAATATACGCCTCTTCAGGTAAAATCCGCCATAACCGGCTACGGCCGGGCCGAAAAGGCACAAATGATGGAAATGGTGCGCAAGATGCTGCGGCTGCCGGGAGTTCCGAAACCGGATGATACGGCAGATGCCCTGGCTATGGCAATTTGCCATGCCTTTTACAGCGGCGCGCCTTCAATTGATAGAAAATAAGGGAGGAAACAGGCGTGATAACCAGTTTGCGGGGAAAACTGTTGGGTTCGGATTTAAATTCCTGCGTAATCGAAGTCGGCGGCGTTGGCTTTCGGGTCAATGTGCCGTCGGGGGTGCTTGGTGCATTGCCTCCGGCGGGGCAGGAAGTCTTTCTGCACACTTATTTGGCCATCAAGGAGGATGCGCTGGATTTGTACGGCTTTTCCGATCCGGGAGATTTGCAGATTTTTAAATCCGTACTTTCGGTCGGTGGGGTTGGTCCTAAACTTGCCCTGAGCATCCTCAGCACTTTTTCTGCCGATCAACTCATTCTGTATCTGTCCAGTGGGGACGCGAAGTCGCTGACGGCTGCAGCCGGCGTTGGTTTGAAACTTGCACAACGGCTGGTGCTGGAACTCAGAGAAAAGGTGGGTGCCGCGGGGGCACTTTCGTCCGGGGCAGCTTCGGCAGTCAGTGCCGCGGTATCGGCTCCCAAGTCTTCAGAGGCCATTGAGGCTTTGGTTAGTCTTGGCTATTCACAAGGGGAGGCTGCCGCGGCGGTTTCCGGGCTGGATCTCAGCCTTTCTACCGAAGATCTGATTCGGCTGGCTCTGAAAAACCTTTCAAGGCAGGGATAAATAAATGATAGAAAATTCTCAATTTGATGCGATTGAAATCGATGATTCCGATTCCCGGATGGTTTCGCCGGAATTTCGGAACAGCGATGCGGAGCAGGAATTGTCGCTGCGCCCGAAGTCTTTAAATGAATATATCGGTCAGGAAAAGGTCAAGGAAAACCTCCGAATCTATATTCAGGCTGCCAGGCAGCGTAAAGAATCGCTGGATCATGTTCTCTTATATGGTCCGCCGGGGCTTGGGAAAACAACCCTCTCGTCGATTATTGCCAAAGAAATGGGGGTCAATCTCCGGGTTACATCCGGTCCGGCTATTGAAAAACCGGGCGATTTGGTTGCGATTTTGACCAATCTCGGTGAAGGAGATGTACTCTTTATCGATGAAATTCACCGTCTTCCGCGGAATGTAGAGGAAATCCTGTATCCGGCCATGGAAGATTTTTCACTGGATATTATCATCGGTAAGGGGCCGGCGGCCCGTTCGATTCGTTTGGATGTACCGCACTTTACACTGGTCGGCGCGACAACCCGAAGCGGCCAGCTGACTGCGCCTCTCAGGGACCGTTTCGGGGTTTTGCTTCGCCTGGAACTGTATACGCCGGAACAATTGGCGCAGATTGTTGAGCGCTCGGCTGTCATTCTCGGAATTGAAATTCAGCCGTCCGGGGCGCTGGAAATTGCCAAACGCTCCCGTGGGACCCCACGGATTGCCAACCGTCTGCTCAAGCGGGTTCGCGATATTGCCCAGATTGATTTTAACGGGGTGATCTCCCGGGATACCGCCAAAGCTGCTTTGCAGCGATTTGAAATTGACGAACTCGGCCTGGATGACTTTGACCGGAAAATGCTCCGGGCGGTCATTGAAAAATACGCCGGCGGTCCCGTCGGGCTGGATACCCTTTCTGCTGCCTTGGGGGAGGAAAGCGTTACCATTGAGGATGTTTACGAACCGTATCTGATGCAGATCGGCTTTTTGACCCGGACTTCCCGGGGAAGATGCGTCACCCGGGCTGCGTACGAGCATCTCGGCATTGCCTGTCCGTTTGAAGATAAAGGAAATTCACAAACTTCGTTTTTAAAATAAACAGGGGGAATTATTATGGGGAAAATGTTTGGAACCGATGGGGTCCGCGGGATCGCAAACCGGGATTTGACCTGCGAACTTGCTATGAATATCGGCCGTGCGGCAGCCTATGTTCTTTTGGAAAAAAATACAGAAAAGCCGAAGGTCTTAATCGGGAAGGATACCCGTGTTTCTTCAGGAATGCTGGAAATGGCTCTGGCGGCCGGATTGTGTTCGGTGGGGGCTGATGTGGTTCTGGCCGGTTATATTCCGACTCCGGCAGTCGCTTATCTTGTCAAACAAAACGAATGCGATGCGGGAATTATGATTTCCGCTTCTCATAATCCCTGCGAATACAACGGGATCAAGATTTTCGACCGCAGCGGTTACAAACTGCCGGATGCGCTCGAAGATGAAATTGAAGAAATGATTTCCGGCGGTATGCAAAAACTGGAATACCCGATCGGAAAGGATGTCGGTAGTGTTTTTGAACGCCCGGATTTCCTGGATGAATACATTGACCATGTGGTTCGCTGCGTGAAAGCGGATCTCACCGGGATGAAGATTGTGATTGAC
>CAKSNI010000196.1 GCA_934476025.1 uncultured Eubacteriales bacterium
CACCAACGATACCAAGTGAAAGAACACCAAGAAGGCTCTTAGCATTTACGCGTCTTTCTTCTTTTTCTACCCAAATCGAAGACTTAAATTCATTGGCCTTTTGAATAAAAAAGGTAGCGGGACGAGCGTGAAGCCCAACCTGATTCTGGATCACGACATCTTTAACGCACATATTGAAATCTCCTTATCAAGCAATTAGTATTTTGTTTATCAATTCCTTAATAGCATTATACCACAGAAACCTCAATAGTCAATTATTATGGAAGAACTTCCATTTTTTGACCAAACACGCAAAAAAAGGAAATTGCTTTCTTGTGCATAATGTTAACCGAAGCCCGGAAAAACCGTATACTTTTCACAGAATTATTTTTTTCCTTCCGGAACGGGGATCTGCGCGAGCCAGGCTTTTTCCTGATCGGTCAGATCGGCCGTTTTCAACATATCCGGCCGTCGGCGGGCCGTTTCGGCGATGGATTTCTGACGCCGCCATTTCGCAATTTCCGCATGATTGCCCGAAAGAAGAACCTCCGGTACTTCCATATTATGCCAACTGGCGGGACGCGTGAATTGCGGATATTCGAGCAAACCGGAATAATGGCTTTCCTCGGTAAAGCAGGAATCATCGGAAAGAACGCCGGGAAGCATCCGGCAAACGGCATCGGCACAAAGCAGGGCCGGAAGTTCCCCGCCGGTTAAAACATAATCCCCTGCCGAAATTTCTTCATCCACAATTTCATCCAAAATCCGTTCGTCCACTCCTTCATAGTGGCCGCACAGGAAAATCAGATGATCATACTGTAAAAGTTCCCGGGCAATCCTCTGTGTGAAAACACGCCCCTTCGGAGAAAGATAAATAACATGCGGCTTTTCTTTTTCCGGTTCCACTCGGCTGAGATAACATTGATAAATCGGTTCACAAGCCATGATCATCCCCATGCCGCCGCCAAATGGGGCATCATCCACCTTGTTGTGCTTATTAAAAGCAAAATCCCGGATATTGACGCAGTCGAGTTCGACTTTTCCGGTCTTTCTGGCGCGGCCAATTATACTCTCATTCAAAACCGCTTCGCACATTTCGGGAAAAAGGGTGAGAATATCAATTTTCATCGTCAAAAATTCCTTCCAATACATGAATTTTGACAACAGAATCGGCAACATTCACTTCTTTAAGTACCGATTCAATAGCCGGTATTAAATACACTTTTCCATTGTGCCGGATATGCCAGACATCATTGGCGCCCGTTTTGGTAACATCGCAGATTTCCCCAAGATAGGTATCATCTTTCTCATCAAAAACACGGCATCCGATCAATTCGAGAATCAGATACTGCCCTTCCCGTAAAGCGAGCTGTTCGCGTCGGCAAAACAAAATTTTTCCCCGGAGGGCTTCGGCTTTTTCTACGGTATCCACCCCGTCAAATTGCAGCAAAGCCACATTGCCGTGAGCAGACGCATGGCTGATCGTCAGGGGACTGGAATCTGATTCTTCCAGATATAAGACAGAAAAGGAGCGGAATACTTCCGCACCGTCGCACCAAGGCTGTACCCGCACCGCCCCGTGAATCCCGTGACTGCCAACAATTTTGCCCACCTGGAGCCAATTCTGAATCATGGTTATTCCTCCATTTATTTTTCCAAAAAAATCAAGGAAAATCCCCCACGGAAACCATGGGGGATTTTATCAGTCGATTTCAACAGCGATTTTCTGATTGTCCCGGTTGGCGGCGGCACGCATCAGGACCCGAATCGCCTTGGCGATTCTTCCCTGCTTGCCGATCACCTTTCCCATATCGCTTTCCGCAACATGGAGGTGATAAACAACGACACCTTCTTCGTCCGGATCATCCACGGTAATCTGAATGTCATCCGGATGTTCAACCAAGCCGGTCACAATGGCTTTCAGCAAGTCGATCATACCTAAAACCTCCCTAAAACATTAAAGAACGCCGTTCTTTTTCAGCAGAGCTTTAACGGTATCGGTCGGCTGAGCCCCGTTGGCAATCCACTGTTTCGCCTTTTCGTTGTCAATGCTGACAACAGCGGGATCCTTCGTTGTATCATAATAGCCGATTTCTTCGATAAAACGACCGTTTCTCGGAGAACGGGAATCTGCTACAACCACGCGATAGAACGGAGCCTTTTTGGCACCGATACGGCGAAGTCTGATTTTTACTGCCATAAATAACACCTCCATCATGTAATCTCTATTTTAAAAAGTAGCCTTTTTAAAAACCGAATTTTCCGCCGCCGGGCATTCCATTCATCGGAAGCCCCTTTCCGAGGCGGCGCTTGCCTCCCTTGCTGTTCATCTGTTTGAACAGTTTTTTCATTTGCTCATATTGTTTGAGCAGGCGATTGACATCTTCCACCTTTACCCCGGCCCCGACTGCAATTCTCTTTTTGCGGGAAGCATTGAGGAGATCCGGTTTGGAGCGTTCCTTTTTTGTCATAGAAGTAATAATGGCTTCCATTCGAAGCATGGCACGGTCGTCGATATCAACATCCCGAATTTGCTTTTCAACGCCGGGCAGCATGGACAAAACATTTTTCAGCGGACCCATCTTTTTGATTTGACGGAATTGAGAAAGAAGATCGTTCATATCGAACTTATTTTCTTCCAGTCGCTTTGCCACTGCCTCAGCTTCTTTTTGATCGACTTCACTCTCAACCTTTTCAATCAGGGAAAGAACATCCCCCATACCGAGAATTCGGGAAGCCATACGATCGGGATGAAATTCTTCAAGGGCGTCCATTTTTTCGCCGACACCGGCAAACAGAATTGGTTTGCCCGTAACGGCCTTAACCGACAGGGCGGCACCGCCGCGGGTATCACCGTCAAGCTTGGTAAGAATAACCCCGGTAATTTCGAGTGAATCGTTAAAGGCCTTAGCAACATTGACGGCATCCTGCCCCACCATGGCATCAATAACAAGAAGTATATTCTGAATTTCAACGGCACTCTGAATGCGGCGCAATTCATTCATCAATTCTTCATCAATATGCAGACGGCCGGCAGTATCCAGGATCACAAAATCATTGCCGTAATCT
>CAKSNI010000197.1 GCA_934476025.1 uncultured Eubacteriales bacterium
CCATGGCAGGAGGCTTCAACCAGTTTGTCGATGACTTCACATTCGGTAACGGAATTGGCTTTGATGCAGATGTAGCCTTTTTCTCCCCGGGCAATTTGCCGGTCTATGCGATCCAGCAGCATGGCCTTAATGCCGATGGGAGAAACACACAGGGAACGGTATTCACCGTCCAGTTTGTTAATGAGCATATTGCGAAAAAAGGCGGATGCATCAGCCCCAATGACCGGATCGGCCGTCATCAGGCTTAAATCGGTGTACATGGTGTTGGTTTTTTCATTGTAGTTTCCGGTTCCGATCTGGGTGAGATAGGAGGTTTTGTTGCGGTTGTGCAGGGTTATCAGGCAGATTTTACTGTGGCATTTGAACCCTTCGGCACCGAATATAACCTGGCAGCCGGATTCTTCCAGCATTTTGGACCAAGCCAGATTGTTTTCCTCGTCAAACCGGGCACGCAGTTCCATCAAAACCAGAACCTCTTTGCCGTTTTCTGCCGCGCGACAGAGCGCCTGAGCAATTTTCGAAGAGGTGGCCAGGCGATAAATCGTGATCTTGATGGATAAAACCTGCGGATTTTCGGCCGCTTCGTTCAGCAGGCGCAAAAACGGTTCTACCGAATCGTAAGGGAAAAAGAGCAGACGGTCGCGCCGCTGAATTTGGGAAATCATCGATTCCTCCCGAAGCAGATCTTCGGCCCATCGCGGATGATGGGGCGGATATAAAAGACGGCGGGAAACCTCCCCGGGTAAGGCATCGATCAGGCGGAAAACATACTTCATATTCAGCGGGCAGGAATCAATAAAAATCTGATGAGGCTCCACCCGTACCAGCGCAATCAATCTTTTGCGAAAATCATCCGAAACCGCTTCGCTCAATTCCAACCGAACCGCCGAGAGATGCTCCCTTCGCTTGAGCAATTTTTTTATGTGAAGGCGGAAATCCTCTTCATGATCCTCGAATTTCTCATCATCAAAGCGCAGATCGGCATTGCGGGTTACGGCCAAAATCCGGCTTTCTTTTACGGTGTAAGAATGGAAGAGTGTCGGCAGCCACCGTAGGAGAATGGTTTCGCTGCGGACATATCTTTTTCCCCCGGTAAGCAGTAAAAAAGGCGGGGCGCTTTCCGGCAGAGGAACGATTCCGATGGCTTTTTGCCCTTTTTTTCCTTCCAAAAGGGCAACGGCATACGGCTGTTTGTTGATGAGATACGGCACCGGGTGATTGGGACCGAGGAGAATCGGCGAGAGCAGCGGCAGCAATTCCGTTTTAAAAAAGCGGTTGATTTGTTTCAGTTCTCCGGACGCCGCGGAATCCGGTGAAATATCCCGGATTCCACTACGCCCCAGTTCATTGCGGACGGCCGAAAAAATCTGTTGTTTTTCGAGCAGCAGCGCCGGAATGGCACGGTAAATATGACGCAGTTGCCCGTTGGGGGACCAACCGGTTTTCCTGTCGGTATCATCCGGGGTCATACGGGACAGATCAAACAGACTGCCTACCCGCACCATAAAGAATTCATCCAGATTGGAGGAAAATATGGCCAGGAATTTCAGCCGTTCCAGTGCCGGGACCTGCGGATCGGCCGCTTCCTGCAGTACACGCCGGTTAAAACGAAGCCAGCTCAGTTCCCGGTTTTGGGTGTATTGATAGGACTTGTTAGAATTTTTTGACATAAATAACCTTCCCGTACTCCGTATTTGCCGATGACAAGCTGCCCGGCATGGAATGCATGGAAAACATGCTGCAAAATCAGCAAACCGGGTATCAGTGTGTGAATCCGCTCCGCCTCCAACCGGAGAATCAGATCAATGGCGGCCTTCTTCCCGCTGCAGAGGAAGGAGCAAAGGTCGTCCAACCGGCCGGCGGAAAGGGTGCGGCAGTCCTCTGATGCACCGAAACGGTGTTTGGTTAATTTGAGGGCGGCCCGGGCTGTTCCGCCGACCCCTACCAGTAAGGGTCGGGCATCAAAGCGGGCCGGGTCCTCCGGAATGACCCGGCGGATTTCCTGATGCATTCGCTTCAGGGAACCTTCTCCCGGCAGAACCTTTTTCACGCATTGCCGATACAGGCTCAGTGAGCCAATCGGAAAACTGGTATAGTCAACCGGAATCCCCCGGTCAAAGGTGACGATTTCGGTACTGGCGCCGCCAATATCCATGAAAGCGCCGCTGCTCAGATGCAGTTCCTGCATAGCTCCGGTATAACCCAGCAGAGCTTCCTCCTCCCCCGAGAGAATTTCCACCCGGTAGCCGGTTGCGGCCCGTATCACGGTGACGGCCTCCCGGGTGTTGGAAATGTTTCGCAGCGAAGCAGTGGCGAAAACGCGCACCGAATCAATCTGCAGGGTTTGCAAAATGCCGCGGAAGGTCAGAAGCCCCGAACAGGCACATTCTATTCCTTCGGAATTCAAAGCCCCTTTTTCCACATATCCGGCCAGGCCGGCCATGATTTTTTCCCGAAAAAGAATTTGGAAATTCTGCCCCTGTGTTTCGTAAAGAGTCAGTCGGATGGAGTTGGAACCGATATCAATGACGGCTTGCTTCATTCTTCCTCACCGATCGCTTCCATGCTTTTCATAACCGCCGCATTTCCGATTTCGGCGTTGCACCTTGATTCAGACTGTCGGAAAAGCAGAATCGCCTTGGCCGACGACGTGACGGAAAAAGTGACCAGTTCATAGCCCTGAGCAAGCATTGCGTTGGCGGTTTCTTCAATCGATAGCGCCATTTTTTTGGCTTTGGGCGCGTAATCCACAACGATGGTTTTGTAAGACATAACGGCTTTCCTTTCTTTTTTATAATAGTAGAATTCCCATTTTTGCGGAAATTTCCCGGCAACCATACAGGAGGAAAAACTTTGCCGGGGCAACCGTGTAAATCCGGGGAATCCCGCTTCTTTCCCTTTTTAGCCTGACAAACGAAAGGAAAGCCGACAAGCGACTTTTTGCCAAATTCAGGTAAAGAAAACCGATTTGCTGCCGCCTTGCAAAAAACGCGCTCCCTGTGCCGAATAAAGGCAC
>CAKSNI010000198.1 GCA_934476025.1 uncultured Eubacteriales bacterium
GTAGTTAAGATATTCAAAATAGGTGCATCCCGTTGTCTTTTTAAACACCCGGCAAAAATGCGAATCCGTCACATTCATCACCCTGGCCGCATCATGCAGAGTCAGCGATTCGGTATAATGCTGCTGTGTAAATTCCAGCACCTCCCGCATCAGATAATCGTATTCTTCCTGTTTAAAATGATACCGGAAAACCCCGAAGCGGCACAGCAGTGCCTCAATTTTTTCGCACTCTGCCCGAATAACCGCATCGTAAAACTCCGCCCGCGAGCGCCATTCGGTATTGATCTCTTCGAGGCACTGCCGAATTTGCCTATTTTGCGCCGAGGCCGCCGGAAGCAGCGTTACCTCCCGATTTTTCCCGTTCTGCACAAAGTATTGCTGGCCCGGTAAAAAACCGAAGTCCTGTTCAAACTGCAACAGCATTCCGCAGGAATTCAGCGAGCGAAAGGTGGAATGCGGTACATTGCTTCCGATAAAGATGATGTCACCGGCTGACAGGTTATAGCAGGTATCGGCAACGGTATAGGTCATAATTCCGTCCGAAAGATAGTACAACTCACATTCTTTGTGAAAATGCTGATCAACATGGATTTCGGTTTGCGCGATTTTTTTACCGCTGACATAGACCGAAGAACTGCGGAAAAGCGGATAAACGGTTTCGTGTCGCATATTTTCACTCCAAAAAATCAAAATAATTATAGTTTTAGAAAAATCAAGACTATTCTTTCCCGTTTTTGCGTGATATATTTATAATACAAGATAATAAGGCAAAAATCAACCGATCTGTTGCTTTTTTAAGGAACAATCAGAAAGTGGGAATGTTATGACTCGTGACGAAACTCTGAAGAAAAACCGAAAAATTGCCCGGGAAGCCGCAGAACAGGGAATTGTTCTGCTGCAGAATACCGACGGCTGCCTTCCGCTGAAAACCGACGAACCGATTGCCCTGCGGGGCAAGGGGATCTTTCAGTATAAAAAGGGCGGCTCCGGATCGGCCGATGTTTTCTGCAAGCCGGTGGCTGATCTGGTGACCGGACTTTCCGGCCGCTTTACAGCCATTGTGCCGGAATCTTTGCAGGAACAGTCTGTCTATGATGATGAAACCGTCACCCGCTTTTCCAAAGAATGCTCCTGCGGCATTGTCAGCATTTCCCGCCAGGCCGGTGAAGGATATGACAGAGATTTAAAAAGCTATTGTCTGACCCCCGAAGAAGATTCTCTGCTGACGGCCCTGGATCATTCTACCATTCAAAAGGTAATTGTTTTGGTCAACGCCGGTGGATTGATTCATTTTTCACAGCTTCTTGCCCACCGCTGTGTAAAAGCGGTTCTGATGATCTGGCAGCCCGGCATGGAAGGCGGAAACGCAGTGGCCGATATACTTTGCGGAGCGGAGACGCCCTGCGGCAAGCTCAACGACACCATTGCCCGGGAATTGGCGGATTATCCCTCCTCCCCCTACTTCAGCCGTTCGATTCACACCGTTGACTACGCCGAAGATATTTATGTCGGTTACCGGTATTTTGAAACATTTGCCAAAGAAAAGGTGCTGTACCCGTTCGGATTCGGGCTTTCCTACACTCATTTTCAACTTTCCGAACCGAATTTCGAATATCAGGACGAAACAGCCCGCATTTCTTTGCGTGTCACCAATACCGGCAATTTTACCGGCAGAGAAACTGTCCAGATTTATGTTGCCTCTCCGGATGGGGCCTTTGCCAAACCTGCTCGGGAATTACGCGCCTTTGCGAAAACCCAAAAACTTCTTCCCGGTGAAAGCCAGGATGTATCTTCGACTTTTTGCGTTGATGATTTGGCCTATTTCAACCCGGACGAATCGGCCTACATGGCGGAGGCCGGGGAGTATATCGTTTTCTGCGGAACCGATGTACGCAGCGCCGCCCCCTGCGGGCGCTTTGTCCTTTCCGAGAGCAAGTTCATCCGTCGGGTTTCCCTTCAGTTTACTCCGCATCCCTCTCATCTGATGAACCGATCGGGTGAATTTGAAAAAACCGCCTATTACGACGCCCCGAAAGGCGAAAAGGCCCAAAAGGTGTTTTCAGCCGGAGATGAAGGCCATATTCAGGCCGTTAATGCGGAACCGGAAACCAAATCGGACGCACCGACCGGATATTCTTTGATTCAGGTGGATGAAGGAAAGCTGAGCCTTGCGGATTTCGTGCATCACCTGACCGATGAACAGCTGATCCACCTTTGCCAGGCGCAGCCCCCCGCCTTTACCCGGGGCACCGCCGGTATCGGAAATTTGCCGGAACTCGGCATTCCGAATGTTCAAACCGCCGACGGCCCGGCCGGTATCCGCAGAACGGTTCCGACCACCTGCCTGCCTTGCCCTTCCTGTTTGGCCTGCACCTGGGATCTTGACCTGATTACCCGGGCCGGTACCGCTCTGGGAGAGGACGGAATTGCCAACGGCATTGACATTGTTCTGGCACCCGCGATGAACATTCACCGTCACCCTCTTTGCGGCAGAAATTTTGAATATTATTCCGAAGATCCCCTGCTGTCCGGCCTGTGCTCCGTCTCTATGATACAGGGCATTCAGAGCCGTGGTCTGGGTGCCACCGTGAAGCATTTTGCCCTCAACAACCGAGAAACCAATCGATATTTCAGCAACAGCGTGGCCAGCGAACGGGCCATTCGTGAAATTTACCTGGAGGGATTTCGCATTGCCGTTACCAAAGGAAAGCCATGGTGCGTTATGACCTCCTACAATTTGCTGAATAATGTCCGTACTTCCGCCAATCGGAATTTGCTGACCGGCGTTCTGCGGGAAGAATGGGGATTTGACGGAATGGTTATGACCGACTGGCGGGTTCCCTCTCATATGTTTGAAGAATTGCTGAGCGGCGGAAACATCAAAATGCCCTACGGGTATCCGGAAGAGTTAGCTTTGACCACACAGCGGCGGCGGGAAAGGGTTCTGACCCGTTCCCTGCTGGAACATAATGCCGTCTATATTC
>CAKSNI010000199.1 GCA_934476025.1 uncultured Eubacteriales bacterium
AAATCCCGGATGCTCCCGGCGTTTATTCCTCTTTTTGGTCTAACGGGGATGAAAAGGATTTCTTTGAAATTGATATGTTTGAAACTTTCGGTATGCTCCATACCCTGCAGGCCAATGTTCACACCTGGCCTTCCAAAGACAGCGGCCTGACCCACACTTCCCTGGACGGAGTGGTGGAAGCCAAAAACCGTCAGTATCATCTGCCGGAAGGCTCTTTCAGCGATAATTTTCATCTCTTCGCCATTTTGTGGACCGAAGAAAAAATGGAATTCTTCTGTGACGGCCACAAATATTACACCTTTGATATTCTGCAGGACAAACAGACCGAAGAATACTTCCGCGGAAAATATCAAAAATTGATTTTCGGCTTCAATATGGGCTGGAAGGGTCGGAAGGTTCCGGACGAATCCATCCGGTATCCGGTGGAATATTCGGTGGATTATATCCGCTTGTATCAGCTGCCGGATCGCAAAGTCCTTCAGATCACGAAAAAATAATCGGATTTCGCAATTCGGATCACAAAAAGCCGGCCGGGCACCTCGTTTGAGGTGCCCGGCCGGCCTTGTTTTGTTTTTGCGTTATCGGTCAATCGATGGTGCCGCCGCCGAGAACCGTATCGCCGTCATAAAAAACGACTGCCTGGCCTTTTGTAATGGCCCGCTGTGCTTCGTCAAAACAAACCAAAACCCGATCCGGCCCGAGAACTGTTATCTCTGCCCACTGCTCTTTTTGGCGATAGCGTACCTTCGCTTTCGCCCGGAAGTGTTCGGGCGGATCCTGCCACGCGATAAAATTCACATCCGAAGCCGTCAGTTCCCGGGTAAACAAGTCCTGATTATCCCCAAGAATCACCCGGTTTGACGGTACATCGATCCCGGTCACATACACCGGTTTTCCGGCGGCTATGCCCAGCCCCTTTCGCTGACCGACCGTATAGCCGATCACCCCGTTATGGGTTCCCAGCACCTTTCCGTCGGAATCCACAAATTCGCCCTTCGGGTAGTCCTTTCCGGTAAAGCGGCGAATAAAGGAAGCGTAGTCTCCGTCCGGCACAAAACAGATATCCTGGCTGTCGGGTTTTTCCGCATTGTAAAAACCCTGTTCGGCCGCAATTTCCCGAGTCTGGTTTTTCGACATTCCGCCAAGGGGAAAGAGGGTATGCGCCAGCTGATCCTGGGTTAAGGAATACAGCACATAGCTCTGGTCCTTCGTCGGATCCAAGGCTTTTTTCAGAAGATATCGGCCGCTGTCCGGATCTTTTTCAATCCGGGCATAGTGGCCGGTTGCCACATATTGGCAGCCGAGTTCCTGCGCCCGATGGTACAAAGCGGCAAATTTCAGATACCGGTTGCAATCGATGCAGGGGTTCGGTGTTCTTCCGCATTCATAAGCGCATACAAACCGCCGCATCACCTTTTCCCGGAAATCATCGGTAAAATTGAAAACATAATAGGGAATGGAAAGCCGCTCCGCAACGCTTCGGGCATCCTCGACATCATCCAGGGAACAACAGGTTTTCCCAACCGAAACGCCGGCATCTGCATTGGCGTACAATTTCATGGTTACGCCGATTTCCTGCATTCCCTGTTCCTTCAGAAGATACGCCGCCACGGAAGAATCCACTCCGCCGCTCATAGCGACCAATACCTTTTCCTTCATCGGTGTTCTTTCCTCTCATCGAAAAACACCTCCGGCCCATAGCAAAACCGGAGGCGTAATGGTTTATCTGTTTCGTTTGTCGGCCTTTTGAGCCAGTTTGGTACCGACAACCTGGAAAATCTGTACAATCAGCACCAGGAAAATCACGGCCAAAAACATCACCAGATATTTATAGCGGTAATACCCGTAGTTGATGGCAATTTTTCCGAGCCCGCCGCCGCCGATGATTCCGCTCATGGCCGTATAACCGAGAATGGTTGTAACCGCAATGGTAAGATTGGAAATCAAAGACGGAACCGCTTCGGGGATCATCACCTTCCAAACAATCTGAAACGGGGACGCCCCCATACTGCGGGCCATCTCAATAATATTTGGATTGACTTCCCGCATACTGCCCTCTACCAAACGGGCAATAAACGGAAAAGCCGCAATCGTCAGCGGAACAATGGAAGCCACGGTTCCCACGGCCGTTCCCACAATCAGCCGGGTAAGCGGGAACACCAAAATCATCAAAATCAGGAAGGGGACCGACCGAAGGATGTTGATGATTACATCCAACGTTTTCATCAGCCAAACGGGAAGCGGGCGGATGCCCTTCTTCTCGCCGGTCACCATCAAAATGCCGAGCGGAGCGCCGATCAGGGTAGCAAAGAAGGTGGAAACAATCGTAACATACAGTGTTTCCCAAAACGCAAAGGCAAACTGGGTACGAACAATTTCCCAGGTTTCCCGCAGTGTTTCCTGAGAGAACAAATCACTGAACATGGTTACTGTACCTCCTTTGCCGTTACTCCGGGATTCTGTGTCAGATAAGCGATGGCGCGGGAAACGGTATCCTCCCCGTTTTCCACACCCAGAATCATGGAACCGTACGCTTTTCCTTTAATGGTACGGGTAGAAGCGGAGGCAATGCTGGCTTCAATCCCGGTTTGGGTGGCCATGCGCGCAATAATCGGTGTGACCGTCGCGTCGGAACCGTCAAATACCACCCGAATAAACCGGTATTTTCCGCCGTTGCTGAATGCCTTCTTTTCTTCTTCGGAAAAGACAGCCGTATCGGTATCTCCTTCCGGGCAAACCAGGCGTTTGGCTGCCGGCGTTTTCGGATTGGTAAAGATTTCCCCGACTTCGCCCTCTTCTACCACCGTACCGTTTTCCAGAATGGCCACATGGCGGCAAATAGCTTCTACCACGCTCATCTGATGGGTGATCAGAATTACGGTCAGACCGAGCTTTTCGTTGATATCCCGAAGCAGGGAAAGAATATCGTGGGTAGTGTTGGGATCCAGCGCACTGGTGGCCTCATCGCACAGAAG
>CAKSNI010000200.1 GCA_934476025.1 uncultured Eubacteriales bacterium
ACCGTAACCCGCTCCTTCCTCGAGCACATTGCTTCGGTGGAAGAAAACGATGTGTCGGAAAACGCGGGGGCAGCTATCCGAAAGGGGGAAGGAACCGGGTGGTACCGAAGATAAAAATTCCTACTTCAAAAAGACGGGGAAAACCGCTATACAGCGGTCTTTTTGGATCTGTACGGTCAAAAAAGAACCGTGCTGGCTATGTTGCTTTATACCGGAATTGCGATTTTGGCTTGTGAGGGACTGGTCCTTTGTATCATTCTGCTTTGTTCCCGAAAAGCCATTGATCCGTTGGTGCAGGCCTCCATTCGGCAAAAACAGTTCATTACCGATGCCGGCCATGAACTCAAAACGCCCATCACGGTGATAGCCTCCGATTTAAAACGGATGGAGATGGAAAAGGGCGAAAATCGATGGAGCCAAATGGCTCTTGCCCAAACCGAAAAGTTGACCGAATTGGTCAACGCGCTGGTTCCATTATCCAAAACCGATGAGGAAGATTTTGTTTGTCCTTCTCTTTTCTGCATCAGCAAGCCCTTTTGGAAACGGCGGAATCGTTTCGGGAGTATGCCGCTGCCCGGCAACATCCGCTGGTTTTGGATATCGAACCCGGGCAGATGTATAACGGAGATGAATATACCCTTCGGCAGCTGACCGGAATTCTTCTCGAAAATGCGGTGAAATATGCTGCGGAAAACTCCGAAATCCGCTTTTGTCTGAAAAAACAAAAGAAGGGGATCTTCCTTACCTGTGAAAATCGGTGCGAAACGCTGCCGGAAAGCCATCAGGCAGACCGTCTGTTTGATCGATTCTATCGGGTTGATCCGTCCAGAAATCGAAAAAACGGCGGATTCGGAATCGGTCTTTCGATTGCCCGGAATATTGCCGAGGCACATCGGGGCAGCATTACCGCCCAGATTCTTCCGGATGACAAAATCTGTTTTTCGGTGTTTTTGCCGGAACATGGCAAATCGGAACGCAAAAAAATCCAACCCGGCGGTTGACCGGGAAGGGGCATACAAGAACGGTCAAAATGATCCGAAAGGAGGATTTTGACCGTTTTTTGTCGAAAGAATGACGAAAAAGTTGAAAAATGCGATAAAAACATTAGAAATTATTAAAGAAAAATCCAAATAGATGTTGAAAAATTTGGAATTGTGTGATAGAATAGGAACATCAAAAAAATTGGAGGAAAAAATTATGGAAAAACATTATCGCATTTTGTTGGCTGACGATTCATCGGAGTTCGCCCGCGCTGCCGCGGAAAAACTCTCTCAAAAGGGAATGGAGGTGTATACCTGCGAAAAAGACGGAAAGTTGTTGATTCGCCACATAACGGAGATTCAGCCGGATATTGTTCTGGCAGACATATTTATGCCGAACTGTGATTTGATTGGGGTAATTGCGTCGGTTCGGAAGAATGCCGGGAAGATTCCGTTGTTTTTTGCCATTTCCGGGTTTGACAATCCGCGGCTGCAAAAAGAAATGATGGACGGCGGAGTGGATTATTTCCTGATCAAGCCGATTGATCTGGAGATTCTGTCTGACCGGATTGTCCAGATGTCCACCTGGCGGATCCATGCTGAAAACCATGAGATTGCTTCGGCTCTTTCTCAAAACGACCTGGAGGTTCTGGTAACGGAAATTCTGCATCAGGTTGGCGTTCCGGCCCATATTAAGGGTTATCATTATTTGAGAGAGGCAATTTTGCTGTCCATCTTTCATGATGACATGATGAATTCAGTTACCAAACAACTGTATCCCGGAGTAGCCAAAAAGTTTTCCACAACGGCTTCCCGGGTGGAGCGGGCCATTCGTCATGCCATTGAAGTAGCGTGGGATCGAGGGGATTTGGATGTTCTGAATTCCTATTTCGGATTTACCATTCAAAACGAACGGGGAAAGCCGACCAACAGTGAGTTTATTGCGATGATTTCGGATAAACTGCGCCTTCGTCTGAAGGCCGGCTGATCCAAACCGGTCAAGTGGCCAAAGGGGTTCGGAAACCAGCGTTTTCCGGGCCCCTTTGGCCGCTTTTTGTTTTTCAAGCAGCGTCGGAAGGGTGCGTTCGGCGGCCGTCGGGATCTCAGGTTGTCAGCAAATTGGAAGAATCCTTCCTTCCCTTGCTGAAATTTTCGGCATTTTTCAGGGTGGTTTCGGCAATGGCCCGCAGGGCTTCTTCGGTTAAAAAACCCTGATGGGAAGTGATCACCACATTCGGAAAGGAAAGCAGACGGGCGGTAACGGAATGGGGAAGAATTTCATCTTCCCGATTTTCAAAAACGTTGGCATCTTCTTCTTCGTAAACATCCAGTCCGACCCCCGCGAATTTGTGATCCCGGATTCCGGCTATCAGGTCGTCGGTCTTGATGAGGGCGCCCCGGGAGGTGTTAACCAGCAAAACGCCGTCCTTCATCAGGCGAATGCGTTCCAGATTGATCAGGTGATGGGTTTCTTCATTGAGTGGACAGTGCAGGGAAATGAGATCGCTTTGAGCCAGCAATTCGTTCAGCGAAACATATTCTGCAAAAGAGAGTTCGGGATTTTGATATTTGTCATACGCGATGATCCGCATTCCGAAGCCGTGGCAGATTCGGGCCATGGCGGCACCGATTTTCCCGGTTCCTACAATGCCGGCGGTTTTGCCGTACAGGTTTTTCCCGGTCAGGCCAACCAGACTGAAATTGTTTTCACGCACCTTGATATAGGCTTTGTGAATCCGCCGGTTGACGCACTGTACCAGTGCTATGGCGTGTTCGGCAACCGCTTCGGGAGAATACCGCGGAACATGCATTACCGTAAGGCCGGCTTCTTTGGCGGCTGGCAGATCTACATTGTTGTAACCGGCGCACCGCAGCAAAATCAGGCGGACGCCGTTTTTTGAAATTGCCCGGATGATTTCTGCGGTAACCGGTGAAGCGACAAATACGCAGACCGCGTCATATC
>CAKSNI010000201.1 GCA_934476025.1 uncultured Eubacteriales bacterium
CCCGGATTTTTCGCCAGGCGCAGAAAAGCGCCATCGTAACCGGGGCTCATCAGATTATCGAGGGAAAGGTACCGGATCTGCAGAATAAGGATTCCGATTTCTTCTTTTTGAGGCGTGCCGGGGAATACGACGCGCTGTCTACCGTGTTGGAACTGTTTGATACCCGGCTGAAAAATGCCTACGGGTATGACCCGGTGCGGGATATTCAGGTGCTTTGCCCCTCCCGAAAACTTTCTCTCGGAACCATGAATCTGAATAATCTGCTGCAGAACCGCATGAATCCGCGCCGCAAAAATGAACCGGAACTGTTCTTTAAAGGGTTCTATCTGCGAAAACGGGACAAGGTGATGCAGATTCAAAACAATTATGAACTGAACTATCAAAAGGACGACGGTTCCTTCGGTACCGGGGTGTTCAACGGGGATGTCGGCTTTGTGGAAAATATTGATGTACGCGCCGGAGAGGTTAAGGTCCGGTTTGAGGACAGGGTGGCGGTTTATCATTCCGACGAATACGCCCAGCTGGAACTGGCTTACGCCGTTACGGTACACAAAAGCCAGGGCAGTGAGTTCGACTGCGTGATTCTTCCGCTTTACGATGTGCCTAAAAAACTGTGTTACCGGAACCTGCTTTATACTGCCATTACCCGGGCTAAAAAAATGCTGGTGCTGGTAGGGCGGGAGGAGATTTTTGCCTATATGATTGAAAACGACCGGAAAACCCTCCGGTATACGATGTTGAAGGATTTTTTGAAGGTGGAAGAAGCGACAGGGGATGTTTGATGCGGTCTTTGAGTTCTTTTTTCCGTCTCACTGCTTTTTCTGCGGCCGGATGGTAAAAAGCGGGGTGATCTGTCCGGATTGCTTTCAAAAAATTGAACGGACGGGGCGAGCCTGTCCGGTGTGCGGTCAAAGAGAAGAAGATTGTGACTGCTCCCGCTTTGTGTATCACTTTACCGGGATGACTGCTCCGTTTCTCAACATTCCGGGCGGCATTGCTCAAACCGGTGTGTATCGGATGAAATTTTCCGGATTGACGGCAGTGGCCCCGTTTTTCGGCGCTGAAATGGCCGAACGGGTACAAAAGACCTTTCCCGGGGTGCATTTCGACGGGGTGGTGGCGGTTCCCAGTGATCCGGTAACCCGATGGCTTCGCGGATACAATCAGGCGCAGCTGCTGGCCGAAATCGTGGCAGAAAAACTCGGGGTTCCGTTTTTGAGCGGAATCCTTTCCCGCAGACTCTTTTCCAAAAAACAGCATCATCTTTCAAACGGCAAGAAACGGTTTTCCAATGTGGCGGATAAGTATATCGGGAAAAATCCGGTTTGCGGAACCGTTTTGCTGGTGGATGATATCAAAACCAGCGGAGCAACGCTGGACCAGTGTGCCCGGTGTTTGTTGTATGCCGGCGCCCGGGAGGTTTACTGTGTGACCGCTTTGGTTTTCAAAAAACAGAAGCGTCCTCTTGAAAAAGCCGCTGCGGTTCGGTATAATAAGAAAGGAAAAACCAAAAAAGAAAGTACGGTGAAACAGGATGGCAACAGAGATCGGAATTGATTTGGGTTCGGAAAAAACCGTTATTTTTTCCAGTTCCCGAATCGTTTTGGAACAACCGAGCCTGGTGACCGTCGATGCGGAAACCTTTGAACCGGTGTATTTCGGTGAAAAAGCCAAACAGACCCTCGGCAGAACGCCGGATACCCTTTTGTGCGTCCGCCCGATTGAAAACGGGCTGATTGCCGATTACGATGTGACACAGGCCATGCTTCAGCATTATATGGACAAGGCCTTCGGCAATAAGATTGTCCGGCCAAAGGTGATGGCCACCCTTCCGACCGGGTTGACGGAACTGCAGCACCATTCGCTCGCCAATGTTATGGCCCAGTCGGGCGGTCGAAATGTTTCGGTGATTGAATCGCCGCTGGCAGTGGCGATCGGCCTGGAAATTGATTTTCAAAAACCGCAGGGGAATTTGATTGTGGACATCGGTGCCGGAACTTCGGATATCGCGGTGCTTTCCCTCGGGGGAATTGTGGAAAGCGATTCCTTTAAATGTGCGTCGCTGGACTTTGACCGATTGATTCAGGAATATGTTCGCAAAACCTATAATATTGATATCGGGGATTTAACGGCCGAAACCGTGAAAATGCAGATCGGCTCGGTTTATCCGCGCCCGGTGGAGGTGATGACCATCGCCAAAGGGAGCAACCGTTTCAACGGGCTGCCGGTATCGTTTGAAATTTCCTCCAGTGAAATCTATGAATGCCTGCACGCCTGTGCATTGACCATCTGTGCGGCCATCCGTGCGGTACTGGAGCGGACTCCTCCCGAACTCGTGGCGGATATTCAGAAAAACGGTCTGTACCTGGTGGGGGGCGGTTCGCGAATTTTCGGCATGAAGGAATTGCTGGAGAGCAATCTGCAAACGGCGGTGCATACCGTGGAAGATCCGCAATACAGTGTGGTGAAAGGGGCCGCCCGGGCGCTTTCGCATCCGGAACTGCTCAAAAGCATCAATTATCAGCTGCGCTCCCTACGGGAACTGAGCGTGGAACCCTGAAATAAAAAAGATAATTATTAGGAGGTCGTTATGCATCTTCAGGAATCCGGAGAAATGTATCTGGAAACAATTTTGATTCTATCAAAAACCAACAATTTTGTGCGTTCGCTGGATGTGGCGGAAAGCATGAATTTTTCAAAACCGAGCGTCAGCCGGGCCATCGGCCTTTTAAAGAGCGGCGGGTATGTCCTGATGTCCAAAGAAGGATATCTGACCCTGACCGATTCCGGCGGCGCAGCCTACGCCCTGAGCTTCATCGGGGGCACCCCGGACGAGATCCTGCTCCGCCTCTCCCGGGAGGAGCCGGCGTCCGGCGTCGAGCGGCTGCGGGCGAAGCTCCCCGTCAC
>CAKSNI010000202.1 GCA_934476025.1 uncultured Eubacteriales bacterium
CCTTTACGATGGCCAATGTGATTGCCAATATCAACCGCCCGACGCTGGTTTTGGCTCAGAATAAAACCCTTGCCGCACAATTTTGCAGTGAGTTTCAGGAATTCTTCCCTGAGAATGCGGTGGAGTATTTTTTCTCCTACAACAATCACAGAATCAAGTCAAAGCTTAAGGGCTTGTCGCCTGCAATTCACAGACAGCAAGCCCTTTCGGTAGACGGAACCATTTTTATCCGAATTCTTTGTCGAACTTTTTGGGGTCCCTTCAAGTTACTGTATTATCTTTTCATCTTTTTTAAATCCACTTCCGTTTTTTTGATGTGGATTTTCAAATAAGCCTATAGAGTGTATACTCTCATTCATAGCGAATAGGGTCACCGGCCTTTCGATTTTGTCTGGGCAACTCTGCCTGAACACAGGTTCGCTCTATTTGCTACTTTTATTTTTCCTTTTTGTCGCACATCACTCTAACACATACAACTTGGGAAGAAGTTCCCGTTTTTCGGTACTGTACAAACCGCACCGGATGTGATATAATGAGCCAAGATTCTTTTTTGGAGTGATTTCATGTATCAAATAGTCAAAAAGGTGGCATTGAATCCCACCGTTACCATGATGGAAATCCGGGCTCCCTTTGTCGCCGCAAAGGCAAAGGCCGGGCAATTTATCATTCTTCGGGTTGACAGCGATGGCGAACGCATTCCTCTGACGGTTGCCGGGTACGATCGCAGCCGCGGCACCGTGCGGATCATCTTCCAGATTGTCGGCGCCACAACCTATGCCCTCAATCAAAAGGAAGAAGGCGATTTTCTCTGTGATTTTGTCGGTCCGCTTGGGGTCCCCACCCATACCGACGGGCTGAAAAATGTCTGCATTGTCGGCGGCGGCGTTGGCTGTGCCATTGCCCTGCCGATTGCCGAGGAACTGCACAAAA
This sequence comes from uncultured Eubacteriales bacterium, assembly GCA_934476025.1. Lineage (GTDB taxonomy): Bacteria > Bacillota > Clostridia > Oscillospirales > Acutalibacteraceae > SIG607. The sequence goes on from CAKSNI010000202.1 coordinate 931, forward strand.
ACGGTTGCCGTGTCACCTCGGTTATCGGGTTCCGCAACAAGGATCTTTTGATTCTTGAGGATGAATTCCGGGCGGTTTCCGACCGGCTGACCGTTATGACCGACGACGGTTCTTACGGTCAAAAAGGCAATGTCTGCCTTCCCCTTTCCGAAATGTTCCAAAAAGGAGAAACTTTTGATACCGTCATCGCCATCGGTCCGCTGATCATGATGAAATTTGTCACGAATACCGTCCGCCCAACCGGAATTCCCTGCACCGTTTCCATGAATCCGATTATGATCGATGGAACCGGAATGTGCGGCGGATGCCGTTTGACTCTGCACCGTGACGGCAAGCCAACCGTTCGTTTTGCCTGTGTGGACGGGCCGGATTTTAACGCATACGAAGTAGATTTTGACGAGGCCATGTCCCGCGGTTCCATGTATCGGGATTTTGAACATCACGCCTACGAAAAGGCCTGTCATTTATTCTCAAAGGAGGTTTAACAGGATGGCCGCAAATATGAGCAATCAAAAAAACGCCATGCCGACGCAAGACCCGCAGGTTCGCGCCCATAATTTTCAGGAAGTAGCCCTCGGGTACAGTGAGGAAACTGCGCTGAACGAAGCCCTCCGTTGTTTAAACTGCAAAAATATGCCCTGCGTTTCCGGCTGCCCGGTCAATGTGCCTATTCCCCGGTTCATTGCCCGAATCAAGGACGGCGATTTCGAGGGGGCTTACCAAATCATTTCCGAGACTTCCTCGCTGCCGGCTGTCTGCGGTCGGGTATGTCCGCAGGAAGCCCAGTGTGAATCCCGGTGCGTCCGGGGAATCAAAGGGGAGCCGGTCGGCATTGGCCGCCTGGAACGCTTTGTCGCCGACTGGCATAACAGCCATGACGGATCACCGGTTTCCGATATTCAAAAAAACGGCAAAAAGGTCGCCATCATCGGTTCCGGTCCGTCCGGATTGACTGCTGCCGGGGATCTTGCCAAAAAAGGGTATGATGTCACGGTATTTGAAGCCCTGCACACCGCCGGCGGCGTACTCGTATACGGCATTCCGGAATTTCGTCTGCCCAAGGCCATTGTGCAAAAAGAAGTCGATCACCTGATTGCCATGGGCGTTTCTCTTCAGACCAATATGGTGATCGGCAAAACGCTGACGGTTGACGAACTGTTTGAAGCGGGATATCAAGCGGTTTTCATCGGTTCCGGTGCCGGGCTGCCGAATTTTATGGGCATTCCCGGAGAATCGTTCAAAGGGGTTTATTCCGCCAATGAATTCCTGACCCGCAGCAACCTGATGAAAGCATACCGGGAGGACCCGGTTACCCCGATTATGAAGGGCGGCAAGGTGGCCGTTGTCGGTGGCGGTAATGTTGCGATGGATGCTGCCCGAACCGCGCTGCGTCTGGGTGCCGAACAGGTTTCGATTGTCTATCGGCGTTCGATGGAAGAATTGCCGGCCCGGAAAGAAGAAGTGGAACACGCCATGGAAGAAGGCATTGATTTCCGTCTGCTCTGCAACCCGGTAGAAATTCTCGGATTCCAAAATCCGGACGATCCCCGCGACCCGAAGAACGGCTTTGTCACCGGGATGCGCTGCATCAAAATGGAACTGGGTGAACCGGATGAGCGGGGCCGTCGCCGGCCGGTAGAAATTCCGGGCAGCGAATTCGTCCTGGATGTTGACACGGTTATCATCTCCATCGGCACCTCTCCAAACCCCCTGATCAAATCCACTACCGAAGGATTGACGGTCAATCGTCGGGGTGGCATTGTGGTCGAAGAAGGCACCGGGGCTACCAGCAAGCCGGGCGTCTATGCCGGCGGCGATGCCGTAACCGGAGCCGCCACCGTAATTTCTGCCATGGGGGCCGGAAAAACCGCTGCCCGGGCCATTGATGAATATTTAAGCAAACAGGATTGAGTTCCTCAAAACAAAGAATCCGGGAAGT
>CAKSNI010000203.1 GCA_934476025.1 uncultured Eubacteriales bacterium
GCATTTAAGCATCACTTCATCCAAAATATAATTCCGGGCCGTATGGGTTTTCCGGAAGGCTTCTTTGATGATTTCCGGTGTCAGACCGTGAACCTTCAGATCCATCTGGATGGCCGTAATGCCTTTTTTGGTTCCGGCAACCTTAAAGTCCATATCGCCGTAGAAATCTTCCAGACCCTGAATATCTACCATGGTCATGAAATCCCCGTAGACGCCCTGGTCCCCGGTAATCAGGCCGCAGGAAATCCCGGCAACCGGTGCTTTGATCGGAACGCCGGCCGCCATCAGCGCCAGTGTGGAGCCGCAAATGGAAGCCTGGGAGGTCGAACCGTTGGAAGAAAGAACCTCACTGACCACACGAATGGCATACGGGAATTCTTCCACCGGCGGAATTACCGGCACCAACGCGCGTTCCGCCAAGGCACCGTGGCCGATTTCTCTTCTGCCCGGACCGCGGGACGGTTTGGTTTCGCCAACGCTGAAGGACGGGAAGTTATAATGATGGATATACCGTTTTTCGGTTTGCTCATCCAGGCCGTCCAATTTCTGAGCATCCCCTACCGGAGCCAGCGTAGCGCAGGAAAGCACCTGGGTCTGGCCACGGGTAAACATCCCCGAGCCGTGAACACGAGGCAGCAGATCGATCTGTGCGTTGAGAGGACGGATTTCGTCGATTCCACGACCGTCAACCCGTTTCTTTTCTTCTTTGAGCCAGGCACGGACAACGTGTTTCTGTACCAGGTACATAATTTCGTCGATTTTGCCCTCATTGCCCTCGAAAAGGTTATCGAACTTTTCGTGAACATCGTTATAAATCGGCAGCAAAGCGGCATCGCGAACCAGCTTGTCGTCGGTGTCCAGTGCCTTTTTCACATCTTCAATGCAGTAATCCTCAATCTGTTTGAGAATTTCGGGATCGGGATCGTTCGAAATGAATTCCGCTTTCTTCTTCCCGATTTCGGCAACAATGGAATTGATAAAAGCAACAATCTTTTTGTTTTCTTCATGCCCGGCCATAATGCAGTCGAACATGGTATCGTCGTCCACTTCTTTGGCTCCGGCTTCGATCATGGCAACCAGATCGGCTGTCGAAGAAACCGTCAGTTCCAAATCGGATTTGGCACGCTGTTCCAGCGTCGGGTTGATGACAATCTTGCCTTCCACCAGGCCGACCGATACCGAAGAAATCGGGCCATCCCACGGAATATCCGAAATGGCAATGGCGCAGGAAACCCCGATCGCGGCGGCAATCTGCGGATCACAGTCCGGATCCACCGACATAACGGTTGCCACAACGCTGCAATCGTTGCGCATATCCTTCGGGAAAAGCGGACGAATCGGGCGGTCAATGCACCGGGAAGCCAGAATGGCTTTGTCGGTTGCTTTTCCTTCGCGGCGGGTAAAGGACCCCGGGAAGCGGCCGACCGAATACATTTTCTCTTCATAATCCACCGAAAGCGGGAAGAAATCCACCCCTTCTCTCGGTTTGGCGGATGCCGTTACGGTACAAAGTACCCGGGTATCCCCATAGCAGGCCATCACAGCGGCATTAGCCAGCTGAGCCATTTTGCCGGTTTCCAACCGAAGCGGACGGCCGGCCAGTGTGGTTTCGTACACCTTGTAATGTTCAAACATTCTTTTCTAATCCTCCGTTTTTTGATGATTCGGGAGGCCTTTCCGTTAGCAATAAATCCAGCGCCACAGCCCTCCATGGCGTTCGATTTACCGCTAAACAGGAAAAAGCGCCCCTTTTTAATGCAAGAAAGCAAGCCGGCAAGGCCGACCTGCTTTTTTGTTTTTTAGCGACGAATGTCCAGACGCTTGATGATTTCACGGTATCTGTTGATATCGACCTTGGTCAGATAGGCAAGCAGATTCCGGCGATGACCGACCATTTTCAGAAGCCCGCGACGGGAATGGTGATCTTTCGCATGAACCTTCAGGTGAGCATTCAGTTCGTTGATGCGCTCGGTGAGCAGTGCAATCTGGACTTCCGGAGAACCGGTGTCGCCCTCGTGGATTGCGTACTCGGCAATCAACTGCTGTTTTCTTTCTGCTGTCATTTCTTTCACTCCTTTTTCTTTGGTATACGCCGCAAACCCAGCCAACGGTCACGGAGTCATCCGCAAAAGCGGCAGACGCCGAAAGCCGAGATAAGCGGTAACGAAAAGATTATAGCACATTATTTTTGAAAAAGCAAGCATTATTTCCTCTTTTTCCGGATAATTCCCCGGGCTTTAAACTATCGGTCCATCACGGGAAGGCGACCGGGCCCAAAGCGAAACCGCGTTGTTTACAGGTGAACCGCCCGGGCCAATCGGCCCGGGCGGTTCGGTTCAATCTTTATTATCAGAAGGACAAGCCCTTTCCGATCTACGGTTATCGGTTTTCGGAAGAGTTGGCGGAGGAGGACGAAGAGGGCGCCGGAGCCTGTTTTTTGGTTTTGCTGATGTAGATCGTCAGTTTGCTGTCGGGGCTGACCGAGCTGCCGACGGCAGGATCGGTTTTCACCACACAGTGGTAATCCACGCTTTCGTCTTCCATTTCATAAATCTCGATATTTTGATACAAAAACCCCTTTTCGAAAAGCGCGATCAGGGCCTCTTCCTTGGTTTTGCCGTTGATCGACGGGACGCTCAGCGTTTCGGGCCCGAGACTGATCGTAAGATAAATGGTGGTATCCCGCGGGACTTCCGTTCCGGATTTCTGATCCTGCCCCACGATCACACCGGCCGCCTTGGCGGAATATTTTTTACCGAGGACTTCAAACTTAAAATCGGCATATTCCTTGCGGACATCCTCAATGGTCATGTTTTTCCCGGTAAAATCCGGTACGGCAAGCAATTTTTCGGCTGAAGAAATCACC
>CAKSNI010000204.1 GCA_934476025.1 uncultured Eubacteriales bacterium
CCGCCGCACCGGTTCCCGACCCTTCTTCCTGATACAGAGAAAAGTGACCGCCCGGCAATGCCGGGCGGTCTTTCTTCAGGATTTCCACCAATCGATTTCATTTTCACTAAGCTGCCGGCCGGTAAAGGCATCATACCAATAGGTCACTTCGCCCCGATATTTTCCGGTGGTGCCATCTTCAAAAGTCAGCGTCCCGGCGCCCAAAACGGTATAGGTAATCTGTTCCAATTGATGCAGCCCGTCTTTTAACAGAAATACCACCGTTTCCCTTCTCTTCTCCTGAAGGGGTTCTTCCCCGAAATACGGTTTCGGCGCATCATACTGAGTCAGTGCCGTTTTGCCCTCAACACTTTTCCGGTACTCTTCAATTTGATCATCCCGGATAGTGATAGGATTTTTTACGGTATATTTTACAACATTCCGGTTCAAAAACGGGCAGTAAACCTGATTGGTTTTCATTCCGTCGATCATCCGAACAAGCCCAAAATCCTGTTCACTCAGGTTATAGCCGATGTAAGGGAGCCATTTGCAATAGGGATTCTTTTCCTTTTCTGCTTCCATCGCTTCCCGTGTCAGAAAAGAGCCCATTTGCCTTTCATAGTTTTCCGCCAGTTCTTCGGTAGTGGGAATCCGGCTATAAACCGAAGCAAAATTTTCTTCATGATAGGAAAAATTCTCCCGATTTTCAAAGGTCCAGCCATCCAATTCTTCCTTTGCTTCTTCAGAGGGGTGAAGCCCGGAATCGGTAATCGGCCAACTCAGAACATCCTGCATATCGTACAGTTCCCCGGTGTATACATCCATCCAATACCAGCGGGGGAAAGGCTCCTTCCTTTCGCCTTTCCAATCTCCCGGTACCAGCACTTCACATCCATGCATCAGCATTTTGTGAATGCCGTCGGCCAATTTGCAATAGGCGTAGCGTTCCTTGTAATGACGGACAATTTCCTCCCCTTCCTCCAGGGGGAAATCCGGAAATTCCGTAATTTCCTTTTTCCCGAGTTTCTCCCACTTTCGAATTTGTTCAATATCCTCTGCAGAGAAAGACAGGGCCGGTTTCAACAATGAGTTCCGGATGGTTCGGGCCGTTCCCGTTTTCATCTGTCCATCCGTATCCAGATAGTTATAATCCTCTGTTTCCAGAGATGCGATATCGAAATACTGATTTGTCAAATATCCGTCAATCATACGGAAATACCAGGTCCTATTAAAATTCGGAAGCCCGGTTATCAGATAATAATTTTCAGAGCAAAGCGCGCGATCGACCGACTCGGCCGACGGTTGGTAAATCCAAAAATAGTAGCTGCGCCTAGTCGAATCTCCCGTCTTTTTATACAGTTCCTGGTAATTTGCCGTTGCTTCATCCACTATCGTGGATGAATCGCCATAAGTAACCACCCGTACAGGCGGATGATTGCCGGATACGGGAAGCGGGTAAATTGCCTTCTTCTGGATCGGCGCACAGGAACCAATCAGAAGCATACAAAGAAAAATTGCCGGAAAGACAAGATTTTTATTTACCTTATCGCACTTCATAACGCCCCTCCGTAACTTCTTTTCCGGTTTCCGCATCAGTAACCGTCATGCCGGATTTTCCCGGGATCAATTCAACCCTGCAAAGTTGATCGCCTATCTTAAATATTCCGCTATACCCATCTTTGCTCAATTTTTCTAAATAGCTCTGCTTATTTTCTATCAAACTCACATCAACAACATTCTCAGAAGCCACGGAGATGCTATTGATACTTTCAAAATGCTGTATATCTTCTATCGAAATATGCTGGGAAGAACGAAGAACCTGTCCACCTTCATAAAAATCAAAAAAGTCATTTGTTAAATACCCATTTACAACTTTAATCTTTCTGACCGCCGAGTTTCCTATCTCGTATTCCACAAATTCAAATATGTCTTTTTCTTTTTCGTATTCTTCAAGAGAGCTGTATAAGGTATTTTCATTTGCTGTCAACAGATTCAAAGGAGCAATACTGCAATCACGACCAATTTTAAGATTAGCCTCTGACAACAAAGGATTTCCTTTTGCAACATCGGGCAAACAAGCATCAACAAAGCGGCCCATCCCGCCATCAATTTGGCAGTATATCGATTTTGAAAAAATTTTTTCATATGGCATCTCCCCTTCATAACGATAATTTCCGAAAGAAAGATTCAACACCATGGAAATCGCCGCCCTTCTATTTCGTAGCCGATTTCCTTGTTATCTAAATTATATAGTATTTATTAAATTTTGTCAACTTTTATATATTATTATCACATAATCATTCTTTCTGATCCCGTGTCACCCGGTAAATCCCGTCGGCCAACTGGGCAAAAACGGCTGAAGCACTTTGCGAAGCCCGGGAGCCTTCCTCAAAAACGGTAATAACATATTCCGGATTTTCCGCCGGAAAAAATCCGCAAAACCAGCTGTGTTCAATTTCTTTTCCATTTTCCTCCCGTCGGCCGGTTTGGGCGGTGGCCGTCTTTCCTCCGGCCGTAACCGTTTGCGGGCGGGCTGCCTTTCCGGTTCCCTCCTCCACTACACCGATCAGCATTTTCCGAAGTTGTTCGGCGGTTTCCTGACTCATCAGCCTGGTTGGGGTCGGTTTTTCTTCATCGGGCTGCGGGGAGCCTCTTTTCATAGCGCCGCATACCACGCGGGTCGGATAATATACCCCTTGATTCGCGATGGCTTCATACAGTTTGGAAAGGGTAACCGGAGAGGCCAAAAGGGTTCCCTGCCCAATAGCGAGATTGGCTAATGCTTTCGGATTTTCCTCTAAAGATGCTAGAGTCGGCAAACTTTCTCCGGAAGTTTTCAGCCCCGGACAAACGGTTCGTTCATACCCAA
>CAKSNI010000205.1 GCA_934476025.1 uncultured Eubacteriales bacterium
GTTCAAACCCTGAACCGGTTTTATCGGGACACCCCGGCGTTTTATGAAATTGATGATTCCTGGGACGGTTTTGCCTGGATTGCCAATGATGACCGGGCTCAAAGCATTGTTGCGTTCCGAAGGATGGATTCTGCCGGGAACGAAACGGTCTGCGTTTGTAACTTTGTTCCGGTTCGCCGGGAAAATTACCGCATTGGGGTGCCGAAAAAGGGCACCTACCGCACGGTTCTTTGTTCTCAGTGGGAGGAATTCGGGGGGTGTGAAACCGAAAAGCGCTCCTATAAATCCAAAAAAATTCCGATGCACGGAATGGAAAACAGCCTTTCCTTAACCATACCGCCCCTTTCGGTGACCTATTTGCAAACCCGTTCGTCTAAAAAGGCCAAGCCGACCATATAGTAGTAGAAAGGAAACGGCAGTTTTGAACCGGCTGTTCAACCAAGTGTTTCAAAAATAAATGTTGGAGTTGAGTTAAGTGAAAAAAACAGAGTGTGTAGCGATGTTGCTTGCCGGCGGGCAGGGAAGCCGTCTGGGCGTGCTGACTCGGAATATTGCCAAGCCGGCGGTGCCATACGGCGGAAAATACCGGATTATTGATTTTCCTCTTTCCAACTGTACCAATTCCGGAATTGATACTGTGGGAATCCTCACCCAGTATCAGCCGATGGAACTGAACGATTATGTCGGAAGCGGAAAACCGTGGGATTTGGATCGGGTCGGCGGCGGCGTCCATATTTTGCCGCCCTACCAGAAAAGCAAAGGCGGCGATTGGTATAAAGGAACGGCCAACGCCATTTATCAGAATATCCCCTTCATTGAACGCTATCAGCCGGAATATGTCGCCATTCTTTCCGGAGATCACATTTATAAAATGGATTACTCCGATATGCTGAAAGAACATAAGGAATCCGGGGCGGCCTGCACCATTGCCGTGATGGAGGTTCCGAAAGAAGAGGCTTCCCGGTTCGGCATCATGAACTGCCGGGAGGATGGGACCATCTATGAATTTGAAGAAAAGCCGTCCCAGCCGAAAAGCAACCTGGCTTCGATGGGAATTTACATTTTTTCGTGGGATAAGCTCCGCAGCTATCTGATTGAGGACGAGAAAAACAAAAACTCCCACAACGATTTCGGGAAAGATGTCATTCCGGCCATGCTGAACGCCGGCGAAAAAATGATGGCCTATCGTTTTTCCGGATATTGGAAGGATGTCGGAACGGTGGAATCCCTTTGGGAAGCCAATCTGGATCTGCTCAATCCGAAGGAAGATCTTCGGCTGGATGACGCTGACTGGCAGATCTATGCCCGCAGTGTTTCGGCTCCGCCTCACTATATCTCCGAAACGGCCAAGGTGGAAAATTCCCTCGTTAGTGACGGGTGCGAGGTTTACGGGAATCTCGATTATTCCATTTTGTTCCAAAATGTTACCATTGAAGAAGGGGCTACGGTGGAATATTCGCTGGTTATGCCGGGAGCGGTGATCAAAAAGGGCGCTCACATTCAATACGCCATTGTGGCCGAAAATGTAACCGTTGCGGAAAATGCCGTGGTCGGGGAAAACCCGGCCGAGGTGCAGGAACTGGATAAATGGGGCATTGCCGTAGTCGGTGAAGGTTTGAAAATCGGGAAAAATGCCACGGTATCCGCCAAGGCTATGGTAACGGAATCACTGAAAGAAGGGCAGAGCGTATGAGAAGCAAAAACTGTATCGGATTGATCTTCGCCAACACCCATGACGAACGGCTCGGAAAATTGACCCAGCGCCGGTCCATTGCCTCGGTTCCGTTCGGAAGTCGGTACCGGATGATCGATTTTACCCTGTCGAATCTGGTGAATGCCGGCATCAGCCAGGTGGGGGTTGTCACCAAAGAAAACTACCGTTCCCTCATGGATCATTTGACCAACGGGAAGGCGTGGGAGCTGGACCGCAAAAAAGGCGGGCTCTTCATCATTCCGCCCTTCTCCAATACTACCTACCGTCGGGGAAGTTACCACGGCCGGCTGGATGCGCTGGAAAGCGCCCTGACCTTCCTGACCCGCAGCAAGCAGGAATATGTTTTGCTTTGCGACAGCGATTTGGTGGGAAATTTGGATATTGCTCCGTTGTTGGCTGATCATCTCAGTTCGGGTGCGGATTTTACGGTAGCTTACCGTCACGGCAGTCTGCCAAAATCCAACACAGCCACCATGCGGCTGGATCTGGGAGAAAATTCGCTGGTTACCGGCGCCCGATTTGAAAGTGAAAACGAAACGGATGATTACTGCCTGGGGATGACCGTTACCCGTAGGGAACTGTTGGTGGATCTGATTTGTCAGGCCATCGAAGAAAGAAAAACCAGTTACACCCGGGAGATTTTGATGCCCTGCATCGCCGAGGGGCGGGTCCGGGCCTTCCGCTTTGAAGGGGCGGCCGAGGTGATTGACAGCATTCGCACCTACTACAATGTCAGCATGAAACTGCTGGAACCGCGCTTTCGCCGTCAACTGTTTGATGAAGACCGGCCGGTTTATACCAAACCGCAGGATCTGATGCCCACCCGTTACGGGCTGGCCGCCAAGGCTAAAAACAGTCTGATTGCCGACGGTTGCCGCATCGAAGGAACGGTGGAAAACAGCATTATTTTCCGCGGTGTTACGATAGAAAGCGGCGCCGTGGTGCGAGTTCAGCTCGTGCTTGAAATCCTCGGGGGTGAAAAGCTTCTGCACGACGATGTTCTCGCGCAAACCGGGCATGTACTTCTCTTCCATGTACTTTAAAATTTTGTCCGCATACTTCGGCGCTTCCGTTTTCCAATCGATGTCGAGTTTCCCGAGATGCGCCACGGGGGCCAGGACGTAGAAC
>CAKSNI010000206.1 GCA_934476025.1 uncultured Eubacteriales bacterium
CTGCAGAACTGTGTCGTTGAAAAGAATGCCGATCTGTGCTACGCCATTTTGGACAAAGGATCGGGAATCAGTGAATCCTATGTTGTTCACGGAACCCGGAACAATTTGTATATACTTGGGAAAGACGAAAAAATTTAGGGGGAAAATTATGAAAGTTCTGTTTGCAAGCAGCGAGGCTTATCCTTTTGCGATGTCGGGTGGATTGGCAGATGTTTCCGGTGCCCTGCCGAAGGCATTGCGGAAGCGGCTGATTGGCTGTCGGGTGATTCTGCCGCTGTATGAATGCATAACGCCGCAGATGCGTGCGAAAATGAATTTTATTACCAATATAACGGTTCCGGTCGCCTGGCGGCGGCAATATTGCGGTGTGTTTGAGGCTCATGTTGACGGTGTGATCTATTATTTGATCGACAATCAATATTATTTTAAACGCCAGGGCCTGTACGGGCATTATGACGATGCCGAACGCTTTGCGTTTTTCTCACGCGCGGTATTGGAAGTGCTTCCTCACATCGATTTTCGCCCGGATATCATTCACTGCAACGATTGGCAGACTTCCCTGATTCCGGTATATTTGAATGCTTTTTATCGGGAAAATCCCTTTTATCGGGATATGCATACGGTATTGACCATTCATAACATTCAGTATCAGGGAAAATACGGGTATGAATTGCTCGGTGATGTTTTGGGTCTGCCGGATTATGCAACGCCGGTCATGGAATATGACGGCTGTGTTAATTTTATGAAGGGCGGAATTCAGGAAGCCGACCGGGTAACCACAGTTTCACCGACCTACGCCCGGGAAATTCTGGATCCGTATTATTCTCACGGGCTGGATCCGATTCTTCGCCAATTGCAGGGCAAATTGCGCGGCATTGTCAACGGAATCGATACGACGGTTTACGATCCTGCTAACGATCCGGCTATCGCGGCTCCTTTTTCGGCAGCGGATGTTTCCGGAAAAGCGGTAGACAAAGCAGCTCTGCAGAAAGAACTTGGGCTGCCGCAGCGGCCGGAAGTACCGGTTATCGGGATTGTTTCCCGGTTTGTACGGCACAAGGGGTTCGATTTGGTGAAATGCGTCTTTGAGGATATGCTGAAGGCCGATGTCATGTTCGCGGTTCTCGGTTCGGGGGATTACGAATACGAAACATTCTTTTATGAAATGGCCGGAAAATATCCGCAGAAGGTGGGCCTGCGGCTCGGGTTTGTACCGGATCTGGCTCATCGTATTTATGCCGGTTCGGATTTGTTTTTGATGCCCAGTCAGAGTGAACCCTGCGGATTGGCTCAGATGGTGGCCCTGCGTTACGGCAGCGTACCGATTGTCCGGGAAACCGGCGGATTGGCCGATACCATTCACGATAGCGGCGACGGGCTTGGCAACGGTTTTACCTTCCGTTCCTACAACGCTCACGAAATGATGGAAGCACTTTGGCGGGCCATCGGCGGGTATGAAGATCAGAAAGGCTGGGCAATTCTGCGCCTTCGCGCCATGGAATGCGATAACAGTTGGGGTAAATCCGCCAATGACTATATCGCTCTTTATAAAGAAATTCTTGGCAAATAAAATAAAGTGTGTTACAATAAAGGGCAGTTCAAAACCAGGTTTTTGAACTGCCCTTTTTTAGAATTTTCCGAATTTTAAAAATAAAACGGTAAGAAACGGAGTGCTTTTGGAAATGTGGGAATGGCTCAAGGCTTTGATTCTCGGGATTGTTGAGGGAATTACAGAATGGCTTCCGATCAGCAGTACCGGGCATTTGATTCTGATGGAAAAATGGTTGGCTTTTTTTGCTCATGACGCCGCCTTTCGGGAAATGTTTGAAGTGGTGATTCAGCTGGGCGCCATTTTGGCCGTGGTGATTTTATACTGGAATCGGTTGTGGCCGTTTTGCGCCGACCGGCGGCTGTATTTTGTTAAAAAAGATTCTTTTTTGCTGTGGCTGAAGGTGGCTGTCGGGGTTTTGCCGACGGCGGTAGCCGGATTCTTTTTGGATGATAGAATCAGCAGTCTTTTTTATAATGAACGGGTGAACGCTATGGTGGTGGCGATTGCTCTGATTGTTTACGGAATTCTGTTTATTGTATTGGAACATTTCAATCGTGGCCGGGAGTTCCGGTATCAAAGCGTTTCCGAAATCCCTTACAGCGTGGCTTTCGGAATCGGTTGTTTTCAGATTCTGGCAATGATTCCCGGTACTTCCCGTTCCGGCGTTACCATTTTGGGAGCTATGCTGCTCAGCGCTTCCCGGACCGCTTCGGCGGAATTCAGCTTCTTTATGTCTATCCCGGTGATGTTCGGAGCGAGCCTGCTCAAGGTTGTGAAATATGTGATGGCTTTTCGGGGCGGGGAAGCGGCTGCTCCGGGTTCTTCGCAATGGGTTTGCCTGGGCATCGGCATGGTGGTGGCCTTTTTGGTTTCGGTGGCGGCCATTCGTTTTTTGATGAACTTCATCCGCAAACGGGATTTTGCCCCTTTCGGATGGTACCGAATCGGGTTGGGAGTGCTGGTGATTATCAGTATGGTTATCTTTTAAGAAATGCCCGCATAAACGGTATTTGCGGCGAAGATAAAAAAGAAAAAGCCGGCCCCGACACATTGTCGGGGCCGGCTTGGATATTACGGAATAGCGGATATGAAGAATGAGAGGGAAGCTTGGAACGAGTGGCTGCGCCGAAGAATACGAATGTATATTTGGAAGCAGCGGAAGAAGCCGAAAACGAGGGCAACAAACCGCAAGAAGTCAGGAATGCCCGAAGGCAGGCTTACCGAAACAAAAACACCCGAAAAGGATACCGGGCTATTGCGGGGAGTGGGATATTGACCCACGCCATA
>CAKSNI010000207.1 GCA_934476025.1 uncultured Eubacteriales bacterium
GGAGTAATCCCCGTGGGGCGTTTCCTGCGAACAGACGGTGCCTGCAATATTCAGGGTATCCGTCACTTCGGAAAGAGGAACAATCACCCGGGAAAACAGAAAAAGCGCCCGGAACAAAAACAGGCAGAGAAAAAGAACCGCAAGGCCGCAATCGGTTTTGCGAATCAGCAGAAAAACGGCCGCGGCCGCCAATAGCAGAAGCACTGCCGCCAATAAAAAGGGCCCGGAAAGAAACGGCAGTAAAACCGAAAACAGCACCAGGCAGGCGGCTGCCAAATAAAGTTTGTGCAAACAAATTCCCTCTTTTTGTCATCAGTGTCGGAAAAAGTCGGGCTTTGTTCCGTAAAAAAAGACCGGCCGTTCTGTGAAAACATGAAACAGCCGATCTTTCAGAATTCAGAGCAGGAAGGGTGGGCTTACCCAAAACCGTCCTGAGGGAAACGGGAGCAAGGTCTGCTTTGCCGGAAAAAGGAAAATCCCCCGAACCGGGGTTCAGAGGATTGATGGTCGAGGCGACGGGACTTGAACCCACGACCTCCGCGTCCCGAACGCGGCGCTCTACCAAACTGAGCCACGCCTCGAAGCGACTCTGTTATTATAGCGAATGATCGGGAAAAAGTCAAGGGTTAAATTTTGATTTTTGAAAATAATTTAAAAAAAGCGGAAAAGCCATCAAACCCCTTCGGGTTCGTCGGGCAGAATTGCGGCGGCCACAATGTAGGCGATTACGCCGGCAAAGGCCAGCAGGCTGGCTACAACGGCAATCAGCCGGACAACATTGGAGTCAATTCCGAAATATTTGCCGAGGCCACCGCAAACACCGCAGATTTTCCGGTCGGTTCTGGATTTATACAATTTCTTTTCTTCCATAAAAAATACCTCCGTAATCGTGGACGAAATGCCGGTTTTTCTTCTGTTTTCCATTATACCGGAAAAACTCAAAAAATCAAGATTCAAAGGATGGTTTTTTTGCAAAAGAGAGCCCTTTTGCGTCGCTGTCGGCCGCGATTCTTCCGTTTAGACAGGTGCCGTCGGAACTTTCAATATAAACCGGGAGAATCTGATTGGTCAGCGGCACCTCGGAAGCGACCCGGACCCGGATATAATTGGGGGTATACCCAAAATAGCAGCCGTCGCTTTCTTTGGATTCAAACAAAACCGACTGAACGGTGTGCAAACGGTCCTGCAGAAATTCCCGTTCGCTCTGCAGAGCGGCTTCGGTCATGCGGTGGCTCCGTTCTTCCTTTTGCGCGGCGGAAATCTGATCCGGCAGGGAATAAGCAACAGTCCCTTTTCGGCGGGAATAGGCAAAAATATGAACCTTCGCAAAACCGATTTCCTTTTCAAAAGCCAGGCTCTGCGAAAATTCCTCCGGTGTTTCGCCGGCAAAGCCGACCATGATATCGGTGGTAATTGAAGCGTCCGGAAAAATTTTGCGGATGCGCTCAACCAAATCCCGGTAAAAGGCGGTATCGTAATGCCGGTTCATCCGTTTCAGGGTACGGTCGCAGCCGGACTGCAGGGAAAGGTGAAACTGCGGACAGAATTTCGGGCACTGCCGCAGGCGAAGCAGGACCTCGTCCCGGATGTGATCCGGTTCCAGCGAACCGAGCCGGACCCGGCGGATTCCTTCCACCCCGGCAACGGCATCCACGGCATCGCAAAGGTTGGTGTCGCTGTCGGTGCCGAAGGCCGAAAGGTTGATGCCCACCAGAACCACTTCCAAGAAGCCGTCGGCTGCCAGCCCTTCGGCTTCTTTGCGGATTTCGTCAAGCGGCTTGGAACGGACCGCCCCCCGGGCTTTGGGAATAATACAATAGGTGCAATATCTCTCGCAGCCGTCCTCAATTTTTAAATAGGCGCGGGTGCGTTCGCAGAAATCGTGGATTTTCCCCTGCGGAAAGGATTCTTCCCGGGAATGCGGCACGATTTTGACGATACGCTTTCCGCTCTGCAGAAACTGCCGGAGCAATTCCGGAATTTCCCGGGAATTCCCGTTCCCGGTGACGATATCGGCACTTTCCAGGGCATCGGCCTCTTCGGGAAAGGCCTGCGGCATACAGCCGGTCAGAATGATGACGGCATTCGGCGCGTTCTGACGCGCTTTGCGAACGGCCTGACGGGTCTTTCGGTCACTTTCGGCCGTTACGGTACAGGAATTGACAATGCAGACATCGGCGGACTGCATGGAGTCGGTGATTTCTTCTCCCTGCTTTAAAAAAGCCTCCCGGAGAAGCTGGGTTTCGTACTGGTTGACTTTGCAGCCGAGGGTGTAAAAAAAGATCTTCAAACGGAACTTCCTTCTTTTTCAAAAACTATTCAAAGTATAGCAGAAAACCGGCGGATTTGCAAGACTATTGACTTTTCCGGCGGAAAATAGTAATATGAAGCATGAAAAGCTGCCCTTTTCGGCGGCTGATGGGTAAGAAATTGAAAATTTGTTCGCAATTTCCCATTCGGGAACGACAAGGGAGTATGATGAAAACATGGTAACAGCAGAACTGATGCTGGATAATATGGAAAAGGTGAAGGAGTTTGCCGCTCTGGCCGGTTCCAAGGATTATGATATTGATCTGATTTCCGGGAAATATGTGGTGAACGGAAAATCAATCATGGGGATTTTCAGCCTGGATTTGACCAAGCCGGTCACCATGGCCGCCCAAACCGAGGACAGCACCCTGTTGTTGGAACTCGGAAAATTTTTGGAAGAGCAGTAATTGCGGGAGGAAACGATGACAAGCGATAAATACTGTGAACATCTGGTAACCATCAAAAAGAACCGCCAAATGATTTCGGCTCTTTTATTTCTTTGGATCGGAATTGCGG
>CAKSNI010000208.1 GCA_934476025.1 uncultured Eubacteriales bacterium
GGTAACTTGCCTTGGAACGAATCCGGGTCAGATATCGTGCCATCGACCCCACATTTTTGGATATGGAAATTTTATTATCATTGAGAATGACAATAAAATTGTTTTTACCGGCACCGGCATTGTTGAGAGCTTCATAAAACATCCCGCCGGTGGTGGCTCCGTCGCCAATGACCGCCACCGCAGTCCCCGGAAGCCCCTGCAGAGATTTGGCTTTATAAATTCCGTAAGCGGCGGAAACAGAGTTGCTGCTGTGCCCGGTAATGAAAGGATCATGTTCCGATTCATCCGGGCGCTGAAATCCGGAAATGCCGCCTTCTTTGCGCAGTTCTCCAAACCGTTCAAAGCGGCCGGTCAGCAATTTGTGAGTGTAAGACTGATGGCCCACATCAAACAGAATGGAATCTTCCGGGGAATGAAAAACCCGGTGAATGGCCACCGTCAATTCCACGCACCCGAGATTGGAAGCAAGATGCCCACCGTTTTTGGAAACCGTTTCAATCAGGCAGGAACGAATTTCATCACACAGCGTATTCAGTTGTTCTTCCTTCAGATTCTTCACATCATCCGGTGAATGAATCGTATTGAGTATTTTGTATTCCAAAATTGTAATCAATCCTTAAAAAGTACGATGCAGCAGAGAATTGGTAAAATCCTCCAGTTCCTGCGTATCTCCCGGAAACTGCCGCAGCAGCCCGAGAGCCTTTTGAGTATAAGAAGCAGCCTGCTTGCGGCACTCATCAATGCCGAGCAGAGAAACATAGGTAGCTTTTTGATTTTTTACATCACTGCCGACCGGTTTTCCGAGCGTTTGTGTCGTAGCCGTCGCATCCAGTATATCATCCACCATCTGAAAGGCAATTCCCAAAGCATCTCCATAATCACCGGCAGCACGGACAAAGGGTTGATCCGCTCCGGCCAACACGCAGCCGATGGAAGCGGCAGCACGAATGAGCGCCCCGGTTTTTAGCAGATCCTGCTGCATCAGATACCCGGCATTGGCCGGATTTCCCTGAGAAGCAAGGTCCATCACCTGGCCGCCGATCATCCCGCGATATCCGGCCAGATCCGCCAGCATTCGGATGGCGCAAACCAACCGATCCGCGGGAATTTCAGTTGCGCCGGATGACGCATAAAAAGCTAAAGTCAAAAGGCCGTCCCCGGCAAGCAGGGCGGTCGATTCGCCAAATGCCTTATGATTGGACGGCCGCCCGCGCCTTAAATCATCATTATCCATGCAGGGCAAATCGTCATGAATCAACGAATAGGTGTGAACCATTTCAAGAGCCGCGCAAACGCGAAAAACATCCCGGCTTTCCCCGCCGCAAAGGCGGTAAAACGCTGCCAAAATTGTCGGACGGATTCGTTTTCCGGAGCCCAAAAGGCTGTATCTCATCGCTTCGATAACCGATGCGTATGCACTGTTTTCCATGGGAAGCAATTCCTGCAAATATTGTTCGGTATATGCGGCATATTGTTGAATCGAGCTGTTATTCATAAGACCGATTTCCCTTCATCGGAAAATGCGGGTACTTTGCCGTCCACATCCTCCATTTTCAATTTTGCTTCCTGCAGCATTTTTTCACAGGATTGAGCCAACCCGGCAGCCCGATCATAAGCGGCAACCGACTCTTCCAGGGTGCATTCCCCTTTTTCGAGTTTTTCGGCTATGGCTTCTAACTCTTTGAGTGTATCTTCAAAATTCATCATGGTTGAATCCTTTCATTTTCAGTCTGCCGGCCGGGCCAAGCCCCAAAATAAGCGGAGCCGGAAAGTTTGTACGGACATTTTTCGTTACCTGCCCGTTTGAAAGGCAGAAACATCGATAACCCGGCAATTGGCTGCCGAATCCGAAAAGCGGACGCAAATTTTTTCTCCCACACACAACTCATCGGCATGCGCCACGGTCCTGCCATCCTTCTGAATCACCGCGTACCCCCTGGAAAGCACCTTCAGGGGGCTCAAAGCGTCAATCCGGATGAGCGTTTTTGCGTAATTCTGAGCCTTTTCATTCCAGCACTTATTCCACCCGTTTTTCACCTTTTCAAAAGCGGCTTTTTCTCTTTGCAAATAGTTTTGCAGGAAGACTTCCGGATTTTGAAAGCAGGTTCGGGAAGCAATTCTTTTGAATCGCTCTTCTTCGGCTCTCATTCGACCGGAAAGAGCACGCCCGGAGGAAAGAAGCAACCGACGGATTTTTGCCATAACATCCGCAAGATCGGGAACAGCCATTTCGGCCGCAGCCGACGGAGTAGCCGCCCGGCAGTCCGCCACCAGATCACAGATGGAAAGGTCGGTTTGATGACCGACCGCCGAAATAACCGGAATCGGGGATTCATAGATTTTGCGGGCGAGCTCTTCACTGTTAAAAGCGCCGAGATCCTCTTTTGAACCGCCTCCCCGACCGATGATGATGGTATCAATATCCGATCGGGCATAAACGCGATCAAGCGCAAAAATCAACTGCGAAACCGCATGATCTCCCTGAACGCCGGCCACGGCCACCACCAGGGTACAGATCGGATACCGCCGGGAAATCACATGAATAATATCCTGCAACGCAGCGCCGCCGGCCGAAGTAATCACCGCGATTTTTTGAGGATACCGAACCAAAGGGCGCTTATTCTCGGCAGCAAAAAGCCCTTCCTGTTCCAACTTTTTCTTCAACAACGCCAAACGCCCGAAAGCATCTCCCACGCCCTGGGGAACGCAGGCTTCGACATAAAGCTGGTAAGAGCCGTCTTTTTCGTAAAGAGAAACCCGGCCGAAGCAAACAACCTTGCTGCCTTCCTTCAGCAATTCCCGGCAGT
>CAKSNI010000209.1 GCA_934476025.1 uncultured Eubacteriales bacterium
TTTATATACATTTTTTGCCAAAACAAAACTCATAACCCTAAATCTCGCTTGGAATTTAGGGTTATTCGACAGACTGAGAGGCAAAGCCCGAAGGCTTTGCCTCTTTTCGTTTGATTTTGTTCTGCTTTCGGCTTTATCGACCGGTTTCTTCCGGGTCTTTTTCGCGGACATACATTCGTTCGATCGACCCGATGATCAAATTGTGAAAATCCTTTTGCGGATACCATTTTTCAAGCATCGGATCGGTAAAACATTCCGGCTGCATCGGCTGAACATACAGCTTCTTCACGGCCAAAACCAATCTTGCCTCCTGAAAATAAGTAAAACGGTCATCAAAAACCGGTGTCAGGCCAGCTTCTTTTATTTTGTCACAATCCCGGCCGCTTTTATGGCCGCAAACCGCGTGTACCTGCCGGTTGTCACCGAAAAAGCTCAGGGTGAACCACTCATTTTTCTGCAAAAACTCCATGGTATAGCGCTGCGGACGAACCACCACGGCCGCGCAATCCTTTCCCCACATTTCCCCGAGAAATCCCCAGGAAGCCGTCATGGTATTCAGACCTTCCCGGTTGCCGGCCGTGATGAGCATCATTTCCCTGGAAATCAGTTCCACGACATTTTCTTTGAAATCCTTCATGCAAATATCCCGAAACATTGGTCATTCTCCCTCCGTGTTTTTTCATTTTTATTGTACCACGCCTGTCGGCATAGCGCAAGAAAAATCCGTTCTTCTTTCAGTATACGGCCGCATCTCTTTCTCCATTCAAAGAAAATGCGCCCGGCGGCAGAATTTTCCTTTTGGTCAGCGTGAAAAACATTTGCATTTTCGCGAATCTATGGTATAATGATTTTTGAAAAGTCGCGTTTTGTCAGAAATCGGCTGAGATTTTGAAAGGAGTATTTTTATGACCATTTCAGAAGAAGTAAAGAATATGTGTCCGGTCGCCAAAGGCCCGCATCACGGCCCGGCCCCCATTCCGGAGGAAGGCAAGTGGATCCAGGCTAAGGAAGTTAAGGACATTTCCGGTTATACCCACGGCGTGGGCTGGTGCGCTCCGCAACAGGGCGCCTGCAAACTGTCGCTCAATGTTAAGAACGGCATTATTGAGGAAGCTCTGGTTGAAACCGTCGGATGTTCCGGTATGACCCACTCGGCCGCTATGGCAGCGGAAATTCTGCCTGGCAAAACCGTTATGGAAGCGCTGAATACCGACCTGGTTTGCGATGCCATCAATACCGCTATGCGGGAGCTGTTCCTGCAGATCGTTTACGGAAGAAGCCAGTCGGCTTTCTCGGATGACGGCCTGGTAATCGGTGCCGGTCTGGAGGATCTCGGTAAGGGAACCCGTTCTATGGTGGGTACCATGTACGGCACCCGTGAGAAAGGGGTTCGTTACCTGGAAATGACCGAAGGCTACTGCACCAGAATGGCACTGGATGAAAACAACGAAGTCATCGGGTACGAATTTGTTTCGCTCGGAAAAATGACCGATTTCATCAAACAGGGCATGGAACCCAACGAAGCCTACGCCAAATCGATGGGTCACTATGGCCGCTTCAATAAAGAAGACGGCGCTGTTAAGTACATCGATCCGCGGAAAGAATAATCAGGGAGGGGACGAAAGAATATGGCACAGTTTGAAGGTTATGAAAGACGCGAGGAAAAAATCCTCGGTGTGTTAGCAAAATACGGCATCTCCTCCATTGATGAATGCAAGGAGATCTGCGACAAAGCCGGCATCGATCCGTACACCACCGTACAGGAAACCCAGCCGATCTGTTTTGAAAATGCCAAATGGGCCTATACCGTCGGTTCAGCCATTGCTCTCAAAGAAGCAGCCCGCACCGGAGATAAATCCGCTGCCGCTGCCGCTGCCAATATCGGAATCGGTCTGCAGTCCTTCTGCATTCCGGGTTCGGTTGCCGAAAACCGGAAGGTTGGTCTTGGCCACGGCAACCTCGGAAAAATGCTTCTTTCCGAAGAAACCGAATGCTTCTGCTTCCTGGCCGGTCATGAATCCTTTGCCGCTGCCGAAGGAGCCATCAAAATTGCTCTGAACGCCAACAAGGTTCGTGTTAAGCCTCTTCGCGTGATCCTGAACGGCCTCGGAAAGGATGCCGCTTACATCATTTCCCGAATCAACGGCTTTACCTATGTGGAAACCGAATTTGATCCGTATTCCGAAGAAGTAACCGTTGTGGAAGAAAAAGCCTTCTCCAAGGGTCCGCGTGCCGATGTAAAATGCTACGGTGCCGATAATGTACCGGAGGGCGTTGCCATCATGCGTCTGGAAAATGTCGGCGTTTCGATCACCGGAAACTCCACCAACCCCACCCGCTTCCAGCACCCGGTTGCCGGCACCTATAAGAAATGGTGCATTGAAAACGGCAAACCCTACTTCTCGGTAGCCTCCGGCGGCGGTACCGGCCGTACCCTGCACCCCGACAACATGGCTGCCGGCCCGTCCTCTTACGGCATGACCGATACCATGGGTCGTATGCACTCTGACGCTCAGTTCGCCGGTTCCTCTTCCGTTCCGGCTCATGTAGAAATGATGGGCCTGATCGGCATGGGCAACAACCCGATGGTTGGTGCTACCGTTGCCTGCGCGGTTGCCGTAGAAGAGGCGCTGAAGAAATAATTTTTCTGTTTGGTTATTTGGTTCTTTTCACTTTGGTGAAACGATGTATAAAAATCGCAGCCCGAATGGGCTGCGATTTTTCAGTCTGTCGAAAAAGTCCAGCAAAAGCTGGGCTTTTTTACGTAAATATGGTATAATAGAAACGGTGATGAAAG
>CAKSNI010000210.1 GCA_934476025.1 uncultured Eubacteriales bacterium
ATTTATTTGATGTACCGGCAAAGGATATTGAAGTAGTGGTTCAGCGTGAAAGTATCATTCATTCCGGGGTCTTTTTAAAAGATGGAGCTTTAATGGTTCAAATGGGGGTGCCGGATATGAAACTGCCGATTCAGTATGCGCTGACCTATCCGCAGCGGTATGCTTGTTCGCCCCAACCAAATCTTTTTGAAATCGGATGCCTTCACTTTGATCGGCCGGATCGGGAAACTTTTCGCTGTTTGGATCTTTGTGTCCGTGCCATTGAAACCGGCGGATTGAAACCAGCTGCTGTCAACGGGGCCAATGAAGAGGCCGTTGCGCTGTTTCTTGACGGAAAAATTCGGTTTTTACAGATTGCCGAATTGTGTCAGGCTGCCATGGAACAACAAAGTTGCGTGGCAGATTATTCGCTGGAGGATGTTCTGGAGGCTGATCAGGCCGCCAGGCTTACCGTTCGTAAACTTGTTATGGAGGGAAAAACTTGTCTTTCTTAACTGTGTGGAATGCCGTTTGGCCCTATCTGATTGCCGTTCTTTGCTTCTTGGTATTGATTGTGATTCACGAATTCGGCCATTTTATAGCCGCAAAGGCGGTGGGGATTCGTGTGAATGAGTTTGCAGTCGGATTCGGTCCGAAGCTGTTTGCCAAAAAGGGGAAAGAAACGACCTATCGGCTGAATTTGATTCCCTTTGGCGGGTATTGTGCCATGGAAGGGGAAGATGATTCCAGCGAGGACCCGAGGGCCTTTTGCAATCAAAAGCCCTGGAAGCGGTTGATTGTGGTTTTAATGGGGGCAATTTTTAATTTGATTTTAGGATTGATCATCGTGGCGGTGATCCTTTCCCAGCAAAGCGCCCTCACTTCCCGAACGGTCGCCTGGTTCGCCGACGATGCCGTCAGCAGCCAGACCGGTCTTCAACTGGATGACACGATTGTGGAGGTAAACGGCCGCCATATTTATACTTTTTATGAACTCAGTTATGCCTTCAGCGGGGTTCCGGAGGACGGAAAACTGGATATGACGGTTTTGCGGAACGGAGAAAAGGTCAAACTTACCGGAGTAACCTTCCGGACTCAGGAAGAGCAGGGAATCCGGTATGTTGATCTGGATTTTAAAGTGTACGGAGTGAAGAAAACTTTCGGGAATTTTCTTTCTCAAACCTTCCGAATGACCTTTTCCTATTGCCGGGTTATTTGGTTTTCTCTGTTGGATTTACTGGGGGGCAAATACGGCATCAGCGCTGTTTCCGGCCCGGTCGGCATTACGGCGACCATCGGCAACCTGGCCAAACAGAATTTGCTGAATTTGCTGCCGGTAATGGCCTTGATTACCGTCAATCTCGGGCTATTTAACCTGCTGCCGCTTCCGGCGCTTGACGGAGGGCGGGCGCTGTTCCTGGTGGCGGAAATGATCTGTCGCCGTCCGATTGCCAAAAAACAGGAAGGGCTGATTCATGCCATAGGTTTTGCCATTTTGATCGGCCTTTCGGTGCTCATTATGTTTACAGATATCTGGACTTTGATTACGGGGTAGAATATGATCCGAAATAAAACCAAAACCGTCCGGGTCGGCAATTGCCTGATCGGCGGAAATTCACCGATTTCCATTCAATCCATGCTGAATGTGCCGGCCGGGGATATTCCCGGCAATGTCCGGCAGGCTATTGAATTGGAAAAAGCCGGCTGCGAAATCATCCGGGTTTCTATACCGGACCGGGAGGCCGTTGCACTGATTCCGGCTATCAAGCAGGAAATTTCCGTTCCGCTGGTGGCGGATATTCATTTTGATTATCGCCTGGCGCTGGAAAGCGTGGCCGCCGGTGTGGATAAAATCCGCATCAACCCCGGAAATATCGGGGATATTGATCGGGTTGGTCAGGTCGCAAGGGCCTGTAAATCCGCCGGAATCCCAATTCGTATCGGGGTGAATTCCGGCTCACTGCAAAAGAATATCCTGGCAAAATACGGGGCGGTAACTCCCCGGGCAATGTGGGAGAGCGGAAAAGAACACATTTCTCTGCTTGAGCGGTTTGACTTTGATGATATTGTTCTCTCTCTGAAATCGTCCGATCCTCAAATAGCCTTTGATGCCTATCAGCTTGCGGCAAAAGAGTGTGATTATCCGCTTCATATCGGGGTGACCGAAGCCGGTACCACCCGGCTCGGGACTCTTCGCAGCGCAGCAACATTAGGAGGGCTGCTTCTTTCCGGGGTGGGAGATACCATTCGGATTTCTCTTACCGACCATCCGGTCGAAGAGGTGAAGGCGGCGCAGGATCTTCTTACTTGCATCGGCCTGCGAAAGAGCGGCATTCGTTTTGTGTCCTGCCCGACCTGCGGCCGTACACAGATCGACCTGATCGGGCTGGCTAAGGCGGCCGAAGAACGCTTTGCCGGCTGGCCGCAGGATTTGACGGTTGCCATTATGGGCTGTGTTGTCAACGGTCCCGGCGAGGCGGCCGCTGCCGATTTCGGCATAGCCGGCGGAAAAAATTGCGGTGTTCTTTTTGCAAAGGGAAAAATTCTTCGCTCGAATATTCCGGAGGAAGAATTGTTGGATGCGCTGGAACAGTGTATCCGGGAAAGGTCCGATTTGATGACCCAAAATACGGAAACGGAGTAAAAAATGACCGGAAAATTGTTTAAAGAATTATTTGGCGGCATTCTCGCCGGGGAAGCATCCCTTGCTTTTGCCAGGGCTACTGTTGCGGAATGTTCGCTTGATCTGGATAAACG
>CAKSNI010000211.1 GCA_934476025.1 uncultured Eubacteriales bacterium
GCGGCATCGATAAAACGAAAGGAGGAATCCGACATGGAATTTGAAAACGAAGCCGGCCTAAAACGGGCCCTTTCTTCCGGGCAAACGGCCGCCTCCTACTTTTTATTTGGGGACGATTCCTTTCTGATTGCCTCCTATACCGCCAAACTCGCCGAAAAAACCGTGGACCCGAAGGATGCCTTCAATTACCAGAAATTCACCGGAGAACAACCGCTTCAAAGCGTTTATGACGCGGCCGTCAGTTTTCCGATGCTGGCCGAAAAAAAGTGCGTTATTCTCAAGGATTTCGACTTTGAAAAATGTGACAAAGCCGACTTTGATAAACTTTGTTCCCTACTTTCGCTGCAAAACGACCGTACCCTGCTGATTTATTCCTGTGAAACCGTTGCCGTTGATGCCAAAAAATCCGACCGGGCCAAAAAGCTCTTCAAAGCGGTGGATTCGGCGGGGGGAAAATGCGCCCAACTCAATCACCGCACCGCCGGGGATTTAAACCGGATGCTGATAGCGGCCGCCCAAAGCCGCGGCTGCACGCTGAAGCCGGAAGCCGCCCGACGGATGGTTGAAAACATCGGAGAAGATATCCGCCTGCTGCAAAGCGAACTCGAAAAGGTCTGCGCCTACCGGCAAAACGGGGAAATTGACCCGGACACCGTGGAAAAGGTCTGTATTCATTCGGTAGAGCAGTCGGTTTACAATCTTTCTTCCCACATTTTAAAAGGCGACGCTGAAACCGCTCTGGAAATCCTTTCTCAACTTTTCTTTTTGCGGATCAAACCGATGATCCTTTTTTCCACCGTTTCGGCGGTTTATGTGGATTTATACCGGCTTCTTTGTGCCAAAGCAGCCGGTGTGCCGGTGCAGCAGCTTTCCAAAGATTTTTCCTACGGTTCCCGGTCTTTTACCCTGAACCGGACCGCTGCTTTTCTGAAGCACTACGGAGAAAAGAAAATGCTTCTTTGTTTTCGTGAATTGACGCAGACCGACAAAGCCCTGAAGCGCTTTTCGGGGAAGGAACGGGTACTGCTCGAAGAAATGGTGGTTCGACTTGCCTATATCGCTGTAAAGGGGGAGGCCGTTGATTAAGCTGACCCAACCGGTCATTGTTGAAGGGAAATACGATAAAATCCGGCTTTCCAATTTTCTGGATGCGTTTATCGTGACCACCGACGGCTTTGGCCTTTTCAAAAACCGGGAAAAGATGGCGTTTCTCCGGGTTCTTTCCGCCCAAACCCCTCTGATTGTTCTGACCGACAGCGACCATGCCGGGCAGCAGATTCGTGCCCGGCTGAAAAGTACCCTGCCGCGCGCCGAAATTCTTTCGGTTTATGTTCCCCGCGTTCCCGGGAAGGAGCGCCGGAAGACGGCCCCCTCCAAAGAGGGAATCCTCGGGGTGGAAGGGCTGAGTGACTCGATCATTCTGGATGCCCTGGCCCGAGCCGGCGTTTTTGCCGTTTCGGATGAAAAAAATGCTGCCCTGCCCGAAATCCGAAAATCCGATCTGGTTGCCCTGGGGCTTTCCGGCTGCGCCAATGCCTCCGAAAACCGCCGGCAGCTTTATGAGGCCCTGCAGCTTCCCCCGGATTTGCCGGCCAATTCGTTTCTTGACTATGTCAATCATTGCATGACCCGAAAAGATCTGGAAAGGATGACCCAGTTATGCCGGGAGAACCTCAAAAACATCTGAAACTGTTGATGATCGCCGATTTTCTGCGGGAACAATCCGATGAAAAACATCCGGTTTCCGCGCCGCAGATCTGCGCGTTTCTCGCCCAAAAGGGCATTTCGGCCGAACGGAAAAGCGTTTATTCCGATCTTGCGCTGCTGCGGGATTACGGAATGGATATTCTGAAGACCAAAACGCCGCGTCCCGGTTATTTTTTGGCCAGCCGGGAATTTGAACTGCCCGAAGTCTACTTGCTGCGGGATGCCGTTCTTTCTGCCGGATTCATCAGTGTAAAAAAGACCCGGGAACTGACCCGGAAACTGGAACATCTTCTCAGTGTTCACGAAGCCAAACGGCTCCGGAAAGATTTATATATCGACTACTCTCACAAGTGCAGAAACGAGCAGATTTTCTATATCATCGATGCTCTTTCCGAGGCCATCGAAAAACAAAAAAAGGTCACGCTGACCTACTGTATGCGATGCATTCTGCCGGATCGGAAAATCGGAATACGGAAACGGGAACATACCGTTTCCCCCTATGCGCTCATCTGGCAGGCCGATCATTATTATCTGGTGGCAAACAACGCCAAATACAACAATCTCATGCACCTGCGGCTGGACCGCATCAAAAACGTGCAGATCACCAACGACGATCGCCGGCCGGTGAGCGAGGTCAGCGACTATTCCGACCGTTTTGATGTAGCGGATTATGTTTCCAAAACCTTTCAGATGTATACCGGCACCCCGGCCGAAATCACCCTGAAATGCGACCGGAAGATTCTGGAACAGGTCGTTGACCGTTTTTCCGAGGAAATTTTCATTGAGGAATTGAGCGAAACCGACTTCCGTTTCAGCGCCAAAGCCTACTTGAGCGAAGGCCTTTGCAGCTGGATTCTGCAATACGGAAAACAGATCACCGTGGAAAAGCCGAAGGAACTGGTGGAACTCGTTCTTCGCCGGGTAAAAGAAATTGAATCTCTTTATTCCCCGGGCGTCTGAAACCGGAATTTTTCTCCCCGTTCCGCCCGGCGCCACGCCTCTTTTCCCCGAAAAAGTCTGAATC
>CAKSNI010000212.1 GCA_934476025.1 uncultured Eubacteriales bacterium
CCCATTCTGCTCCGGCTTTCAACAATCGAATCCTTATTAAAATAAGTTACATTTGGAGTAGTACTCAAGTGGTGACGGGCAACGCAGCCGAGCGCGTCCGGTGGACGATTCAGCGATGGCTGGGTTGACGCAGCGGTCAAAATTCATCGGTTTTTAAACCGGCTATGAATTTTGGGTACCGCAAGGGGGCAGGAAGCCGAGTCACCCCCCCATTCTGCTCCGGCTTTCAACAATCGAATCCTTATTAAAATAAGTTACATTTGGAGTAGTACTCAAGTGGTGACGAGGCGCCCCTGCTAAGGGCGTAGGTCGGGTAACCGGCGCGAGAGTTCAAATCTCTCCTACTCCGCCAAGCCACCGGAATTTTCATTGAATTCCGGTGGCTTTTTGTTGTAAAGTGCCGAACAAATCAGAATTCGGGGGGAGCAGAACAGGGTGATCCAATATGCCACAGAAAAAGATCTTGTGGCGATTGCCGCTGTGGAGGCAGAATGTTTTCCGCCCGCGGAAGCGGCAGACAACGAAGAATTTATCGAAAGAATCCATTACTACGGAAATCACTTTTGGCTGCTATACGATGCCGAAAAATTGATTGCTTTTGTTGATGGATTGGTAACAGATCAGCCCGATCTGACCGATGAAATGCATAAAAACGCATCTATGCACCGGGAAAACGGTGCATGGCAGATGATCTTCGGCGTCAATACACTGCCCGAATATCGACGGCACGGCTATGCCGGGAAGTTGCTTCGCCGCGCCATTGACGACGCAAGACAGCAGGGCCGCAAGGGCCTTGTGCTAACCTGCAAGGAACGACTGATTCCGTATTATGCGAAATTCGGATTCAGCGACGAAGGCTTATCCGACAGGACCACGCACGCAGGTGTAACCTGGCATCAGATGCGACTTACTTTTTAATTTCTCCCGGCCGGATGCGGTTCGAAAGTGAAGTTCTCAAAGGAATTTCCTGATCCAGGCAAACTGCCGCCCCCTCTGAGCCGAAACCGCAATTTTCCAACGATTTCGATCAAACATCCTGTTTTCCGTTTTGATATTGCACAGAAAGCAGCCGCCCTGATCCACGGATCGGGGCGGCTGCTTTTCATTCGTTTTTATTCAACCGTTACCAGGCCATCCTCCGAAACGGTAATGGTCATACCATCCTGAACATAGGCAAGGAATTCTTCGCCCAGCTTGTCAATCACCGGCATATTCTCGCCTTGAAGCCACACATCGGAGAGAATTGCTCCGGCTGCGGCAAGAGAATCGATAGGTTCGGAAAAAAGCATACACGCCGGGTTGCGCCCCATCGAGCAGGCGCAGTACAGCACCAAACCGCCCGTTGTAGAACCAATGGTACGCGGCAGGCACAGTGCCTTGCCCAGCATCTGTTTCCCATAAAGGTCGGGGTTGTTCTGGTCGCCGCAGGTAGCCTTCTTATCACCGAATTGCAGCGCTTTCTGGAAGGATGCAAGCGTGTTCAGACCGCCGTGGGAAACCAGCGCCTGGGCGGTCACATGTCCTGCCGCAACAACTCTGCCTTGAAAAGTCTTTTTCATGCCTTGCTTCCTCCTTTTGTGATCTGTTCAAGAATCTCGTCATCGGTGTAATAGCGTGCGCTCGTATAGGTGCGCAGTTTATTGCTGGAGGTAATCACCGGCATGCTGGCACTGAGCGGATTGTTCATGTACATCAGCGGACAAATATAGCTGGTAATGACACCGGTTTTTTCCAGACGGGCGGCGTAGGGCGTGCTCCGGAATTTTTCCAGAACGGCAGGAGCCGCGGTAAAGACGGTGGGAATCACCACCCGGCTGTTTCCGGCAGCTTTCAGCCCCTCCTCCACGCGCTGCGTCCAGGTGATCAGCTGCTCCAGGCTCATATGCGGACAACCCATGAAGCAGAGTTTCGGTTTGGCATCTTTCTTTTTCCAAATGATGGGATAGCTGTCATAAACACGCTGCAGTTCGGCATCGTCAATCACATAGACCCGGGCATTCTCCCGCACGAGTGCCTGCCCATATCTGACCGCCTCCGGCGTGATGTTTTCCACATGATACAGACCAACGGCACCATTGGAAGCGGTGGCTGCACCGAAATCCTTCAAATAGGTTTTTGCCGCATCATCCAGCGTTCCGCCCAGCCAGCGGTCAAGCCCACGAATAAAAGGCACATCCTCCATGACCTTCATGCCGATGGCGGAACCAAGCAGCTGTGCCTCCGGCTTCTTCGTTGTACGGACTTCAACAATCCAGTCGGCGCGCCGGCCTTCCTCCTTCAGCAGTCCGAAGGACGGAACATAACCGACAATCGAACCCATCAGATCAATAATACCGGAATTGCGGTTGCAGCGCGCACCAAGCACGGAGTTTGCATAAACAACCGCCGACGATTCCGACCACGAAAGGACCTCTCCGAAACCGGGCGTGTTGCCTACCTCATCCATATAGCAGGTACAGGTAAAAGCATCCGGATTCATCAGACCGAGCTTGCCCAGTTGCTTTTCATAATAGTCCTGCCGTGTATACATAAAATGATTGAACACAAAGTTTTGTAAAAAACTGCTGGGAACCTTCGGATCCAGCGGCCGCGGATCGGCCGAAAATTTTTGTGCAGAAACCGCTCCGGCATCCAGCAGCTGTTCCATCAAATAATCCTTTGATGAGTTCCATTGTGGTTGTCTTGCCGGTACCGTTGGCCATCA
>CAKSNI010000213.1 GCA_934476025.1 uncultured Eubacteriales bacterium
CGATAACCCAAAGTCCTGTTTTTGCGGCGGGAACTTCGCTTTTTTCGGCTTTCTGCCGATAGGTGCGGCGGAAAACCATCCTGTAAGGGAAAAACGCTGAGCAAGCAGCCGTGTGATCGGGCTTTGAATCGGCCTTTAAGGGCGCGATTGATGATTGGCGGATTTGATTCGCAGCCGGGTGGTGGCCCGGGCAAGCGAAATCAGGGTATGGCGGTTTTCCCGGACATTCTGGCGGTGGAGCAGTTGTTCCTTTGCGCGTTCCAGCGAACGACGGGCACGGTTTTCATCAATATTTTCCACCCATTCGGCCGCCTGCAAAAAGACGGTAACGCCCGAAGAATCAATTTTCAAAAACCCCTCCGAATGAAAAGCTGAATGGGATTTTTGAGGCGTTTGAACCACCATTTCGCCAATCGACAGGGCCGCAACCATAGGGGCATGGTCGGCCAGAATCTGAAGGCTGCCGTCGATACCGGTGACGGTCAGAGAAACGGCGTCATCGATACACAGAAAGGGCGAATCGGCATCCAAAATTTCCAAATGAAAGGTTTTTTCCATAACAAGTCACCCGATTATTCGCGAAGCGTTTCGGCCTTTTTTCGAACATCTTCAATGCTGCCGCACATAAAGAAGGCGGATTCCGGCAGATCGTCGACTTCGCCGTCAACAATCTGGCGGAAGCTCTCCACCGTATCGGCAAGGGGAACAAAGACCCCCGGATTTCCGGTAAAGGATTCGGCCACACTCAAGGGCTGGGACATAAACTTCTGCAGCTTTCTGGCGCGTTTAACAGCCAGCTTATCTTCAGCGGAAAGTTCATCCATGCCGAGAATGGCAATGATATCTTTCAGGTCCTCATACCGCTGCAGATATTCCTGCACCTTGCGGGCTACCCGATAGTGTTCCTCGCCGACATATTCAACCTCCAAAAGACGGGAGGCCGAAGCCAGCGGATCCACAGCCGGGTAAATACCCTGTTCGGCGATTTCCCGGGAAAGAACCGTGGTGGCATCCAAAAAGTTGAAGATGGTGGCCGGGGCCGGGTCGCTCAGATCGTCGGCCGGAACATAAACCGCCTGAACCGAAGTGATGGAGCCGTTTCGGGTGGAGGCAATGCGTTCCTGCAGTTCGCCCAGTTCGTTGGCCAGGGTGGGCTGGTAACCGACGGCGCTCGGAAGTCGGCCGAGCTGCGCGGAAACCTCGTTTCCGGCCTGTACAAACCGGTAAATGTTATCAATAAAAAGCAGAACATCCTGCTTCTTTTCATCACGGAGATATTCCGCCTGGGTCAGGCCGGTCATGGCGACACGCATTCGGCTGCCGGAGGGCTCGTTCATCTGACCGAAGGCCAGAATGGCCTTGTCAATGACACCGCTGTGTTTCATATCCGAGATCAGCTCGTTTCCTTCCCGGCTTCGTTCGCCAACCCCGGTGAAAACGGAATAACCGCCGTGGTTGACGGCGACATTGTGAATCAGTTCCATAATCAGCACAGTTTTGCCGACACCGGCGCCCCCGAACAGACCGATTTTTCCGCCCTTGGCAAAGGGAACCAGCAGATCAATGACCTTGATGCCGGTGGTTAAAATCTGCGTGGCCGGCCGTTGCTCGGAGAGCTTCGGAGCCGGCTGCCAGATGGATCGGGTTTCTTTGGATTCAATCGGGCCGTCGTCGTCAATCGGCCGGCCGAGGGCGTCCATAACCCGCCCGATAACGGCATCACCGACCGGAACGGTAATCGGCTTTCCGTCGGAACAAACCGGGGTGCCGCAGGAAAGACCGTCGGTAGCTTCCAGGGCTACTGCGCGCACCAGGCCTTTGGCAATATGGGAAAATACTTCCATGTGGAATGCCCCGTCCTGCGTGGAAACCAACGCATGAATAGGGGGTTCTTCTCCTTCCGGAAAGGCCAGGTCCAGCACCGGGCCGGAAATACGGGATACCTTTCCCAAAAGCATATCAGTCACTCTCCTTTTCGGGTGAATCTTCCCGGGATTGCTGCAGGGCGGCCTCATTTTCGGCCGCCAATTCGGCAGCATTGGCTATTTCGTTAATTTCGGAAGTGATGGCCAGCTGACGGGCGGCATTGTAACCAAGGGTCAGCTTCCGGATCATTTCGTCGGCATTGTCGGTGGCACTCTGCATGGCTGTCATCCGGGCCATGCTTTCACAGGCCGCCGACTGCTGCAGCGCTTCGTAGACCAGGCCGACCAGGTATTGCGGAACGGCAGTGTCAAAAACCGACTGTTCATCGGGCTGATAAAGCGGTTCATAAACGGCCGCGTCCAAAGCGACTACATCGGTAAAATCGCTTTCTTTCAGCGGAAGCAGACGGGTGGTTTCCACCTGCCAGGAGGAACGGGAATGGTAAGCGGTATAAATCATGACCCATTCATCAATCTGATGCAGCCGGTACATTTCCAGAAAATGTTCGGCAATCTGCCGGGAATAGTACAGCGACGGATCCACCGACGGGCCGATCCACTGCAGCGACGGCTCGATGCCTGCCGCGCGGAGATCGTCGACGCCGTGCGGGCCATCGCCGCCGAGGCCGCCGCCGGGCGGCTCGACCCGGGCAAGATCACCGAGGAACGGTTCCGGCGGTTCCTGGACGAGCCCGACGTCCCCGACGTCGACC
>CAKSNI010000214.1 GCA_934476025.1 uncultured Eubacteriales bacterium
ATGCCTGGGGGTTCTGATTACCCTCGGAAACTCCCTTCTTTTTTAGGAGCAGGCTTCCGACGCAACCGCCATTTTTTCGTTGGCCGCTGCCGGGGCCGCCGGGCTGGTGAGTTGCCTGTTGGTCCGGCCGGTTGTACAGTGGGCCGTAGGGCCGCCGGCCGGCCGCAGCCGTTTGTCCGCCTTTTGGCAGATTTCGGTTTGCCTGCTCTTCTTTGCAGCGGTATTTTATGTAGGGGCCGACTGTTTTCGGGAACACCTGCGCTTTCTGACCGACAACCTTTTGCCGAGAAATGCCCGTTTGGCCCTGGCCGCCGTTTTCTTTCTTTGCGTTCTGGTTTTAGCCGAAAGCGAAAACGATGCGGTTCTGAAATTTTCCCTGATTCTTCTGCCGGTGATTCTGCTGCTGACCCTCGGGTTGTTTTTTCTCTCGATCCGCTCCTTTTATCCGCACGCGCTGCTTCCGGATTCCTTTTCCGTGACACGAATGTTCAAGGGAATTCCGCCTTTTCTGCCGACTGTTTTCTTCCCGGCTTTGTGCATCCCGTTGTACGAGGCTGTTACCTTTCAAAAAACTACCGGAAAAAGCGTATGGGGCGTAGCGCTCGGCTATTTGCTGCTGCTTTTCTGTTTCTGTCATGCCGTTTTGCTGCTGGGGAACGGTCTTGCTTTTACCGAATTCCCGTATATTGAGGCCATTTCTACCCTGTCGCTCGGGTCGCTTTACACGCGCATGGATGGGTTTGCTTATTTTACGGTTTTTGCTGTCTGCCTGATTCGCTGCGGGATCTGTGTGAAACTTCTTCTGGAACTGTGCAGCCGGTTTGGCGCCGGAAAGCGAAAGCTTTTAACGGCCGGCCTGTGCTTTTTTGTCTGCCTTTTCGGATATTGCCTATAAAAAACCGCCCGGAAGAAATTCTTCCGGGCGACGCGGTTTTAATTTCGGCATCTTATTCCGCCGTTGACACACCCGCTTCCGCTTTCGGTGCGGAATCGGCATTGCGTTCCTTTTTATAGAAGGCCACTCCAATCAGCATAATCACGGCAAAAATGATCAGGTACCAAACATTTCCCATTTTATGGCCGACAATGCAGGCGTAAACCATAAACAGCGAGCCGAGAATGGCCAGCGAAGGCAGCAAGAAGCGCTTTACAAAGCCAACCTCTTTTTCCTTGATCATCCAACAGATAAAAATCGGAATGTAAAAGGCATAAATCGTAATGATCGGAAGTTCCGACGAATCAAATACGAACACATCGGTCCAGGTACCCAGCAGATTGGCAAAATAGAAATAGCCGCCCCACAGCACACAGACAATCAGCCCGAATACTGCCGAATTGTTCGGCATATTGGTGGCATCATCCACCTGCCGCATGGCTTTCCGCATAAAGCCCTGACGGCGCACCGCCACCGAATACATTCCGCGGCAACAGCCGAGCATCAACCCGTTCAGGGTTCCAAGACAGGAAATCGCAATAAACAAATTCAGAATATTTCCGAAAACGCCGCCGAAAATATTGACAAAGGCGGAAGTGGCCCCGTCGTGAATCAGTGTTTCCACCGGAGCACCTCCGGCGACCCCGACATAATAGGCGATATATACCGACATCACAATGATTCCGCCGATAATCAGCGCTTTCGGCAGATTGCGTTTGGAATCCTTGAGTTCGGCATTGATCGAGGTGGCAATGATCCAGCCTTCATAAGCAAAGGCGGTTGAGCAAACCGCCGCCAGCAGGAGCGACGAGGTGGTGTCGCCCGGTTTGACGGTCATCGTTTGAAAATTGTTGACCAGCATATGTTCCGGCCCGGTCAGGCCGACAATGATGCCTACTACCGCCATCAATCCCAGCGGAATCAGTTTGATCACCGTGGTAGTCGTTTGGAAATGCCCGGCCAGTTTCGGGGAAAGTGCATTCAGGCCGTAGGACAGGCACATATAAATCAGGGTCAGTACAAAACATTCCGGACCCATGACACAGCCGCCCTGAGAAGCCGGAATCACCATTTTGAAATTCGGCCAGCAGGAAGTAATAAAGACCAGGGTATACCGAGCGGAAAGCCAGGCAAGAACCGAGGTCATTGCCGGGTAATAAATGGTCGTCATGAACCAGCCGACCGCGTAAGCATACCCTTTGGAAACGGTTGCCTCGGCATAGTCCACTACCCCGTTGACCTTTTCATACCGCTGCGCCATTCCCGAAAAAGCCAATACACAGACAATCATAACACAGCCGCCGATCAGCCAGGCCAAAATTCCAAGTGGCATATTTCCGTCTGTTTTTTCCAGAATGGTCTGCGCTTTGAAAAATACGCCGGAACCGATAACAATTCCGACAACCATACAAATCGCGGTAAACAATCCGTATCGTTTTTCCAATTTGTTTTCCATTTCAACACATCCTCAAACCAAAATATGAGGGTATTATACCATATTTCCTGTCATTCGTCAACAAAAAGCCAAATACAACCATGCTATTCTTTGTTTTCTTGCACAAAATCAAGGGTTGATTTGCCCGTTTTTCCCCTTGTGAAGGGGGTTTCCGAGTTTTTTGTTTTTTCTTCATTGGGTATAAATTTTTACGGTTTCTCTTGACAAAATACCCC